>NZ_JBBNAM010000402.1:0-76474 GCF_037994425.1 Phyllobacterium sp. | reverse complement strand
AATCGATGTCGACACCGTAGGAGAGGGCCGTCTGGCGGCCGCCATTACGGGCGAACAGGCCGAACGCATCGCCGTTCTCAAGAAAGTCGAGCAGTCCGATATCGTGGTTGCCGGCAAGGGCAAGCATTCGAGGGGATTGCTGCGTTGCGCGCACCAGCAGATCGAGGACCTCCCTCGATTGGGGTCCACGATCGACATAGTCGCCAAGATGGATGACGACCCAGTCGCGCGGCGGCAATTTCTCGTTTTCCTGGGCAATAAGGCGGTGCATGGCCTCCAATAGGTCAAAACGACCATGCACATCGCCGATGGCATAGATGCGCAGTCCTTCGGGGGCGCGCGCATGGTCGAAATCGATCATTCGTGTCGCCTGTCCGACTCGCGCTGGTTGCGGCGCAAGCGCGAAACATTCTGCCAGGCGCTATTGCGCATCGCCTCGCACTGCGCTTGTTCGATAAAGTCTATATGTTGCCCGACGGCTTCGCGTGCGCCGGCGGGATTGGAATTGACGATTGCCGCGAATATCGCCTTGTGCTGTTGCAACAATTTTTCGCGCGCACCGGGAAAACCATAGATTACCGTGCGGTTATAGAAGACGTCGTCAGCCAGAAGCCGGTAGCAGGAGCGCAGCGTATGCAGGAGGATGATGTTGTGCGCGCATTCGCCGATGGCATTATGCAACTCCACGTCGAGTTCGGCCTCCCGCTTGAAATCGTCGGTCTCATAGGCCTGCTCCATGGCTGCCATGATGCGCCGGAGCAGAAGCCGGTCGTCATCGGTCGCACGGCGGGCAGCGTAATCCGCTGCGATGCTTTCGATCTCGCGGCGATATTCGAGATAGTCGGCAGCCGCTTTGCGGTGACTGGTTATGAGATCCATCATCGGCTTTGAAAACACTTCGCCAATAACGTCGGCAACAAAGGTTCCGCCGCCATGCCGCGTAACGAGCAATCCCTTTGCCTCAAGCAGTTTCAAGGCATTGCGCAAGATCGGCCGTGAAACGTCGAACTGTCCCGAAAGATCGCGCTCGCCCGGCAGGCGGTCTCCCACCCGCAGGACACCTTCGAGGATGAGCGTCTCGATCTGGCCGACGATGTCGTCAGCCGTTCGAGAAGATTGGATGCGCGCGAAGATGGGGCTGCTCATGGATAAACGGGTCCGCGGAAAAACTCTGCACACAGCGTAGCGGCAAAAATTGAAACTGGTCAAATGAATGATCCAGCCGCCAGAGCCGATGAGGTCTTATTTGCCGCAGCCGCGATAAAATAGAATCTGTTGAAAGCGGAACCCAATCCGTTCACGATCCTGTGACAGCCGATCAAGAGAAAGAGACCGGTCAGGGGATAGATGGGAAAGAGACTGAAATCAGTCGCGACGGCAGCCGAGCTTGCGCTGGTTGTCGGCGGCGTCCTGGGTTTTCCGGCGCATGCGGAACGGGCGGTCGCGCTCGGCGAGGTCCATGCGCGCCCCTATCCGCTCGTCGATACGCCGCGCCTCCTGATCCAACTCGCCTTCATGACCGAAGGCGGCTCGACGGTCGATCACGCCGTTCTTGCGGAACTCAGCCGCAGCATCGGCATTGCGCCGCCGGCGCGCGACGCCCGGCACCATGTCATGCCGTGGGGCAACGGCACGCTACGCTGGGAGCGGCATACGGAGTTTTCGACCTATCTCTGGGAAGGCCCGATGCCGCGCAGCGGAGCGGCGGCACAGCATCCCTTCGGCCACGACTTCAATCCGCCAGGCACCGTCATCGACGGAGTACGGCTGGAGATCGTCAAAAAAGACGCCAATGCGCTGGCGATGATCAGCGAATTCGACCCGGCGAGTCTCTGCTACAGCGACGTCGAGGGTGGTCTCGCCTCGATCGTCACGGATTTCCGCCAGGACCGCGATGGCTTGACCCGCATTCTGATCCTCGACAATGGGCTTTCGCCGGCGCGGGCCGGTGCCTTGTCGCAGCGGGTCATCGAGATCGAAACTTATCGGACGCTGGCGATGCTCGGTCTGCCGCTGGCACACTCCTTGTCACCGCGCATCCGTCGGATCGAGGACCGGCTTGCGGGCCTCACCAACGAGATGCGGGACGCGACCTCCGACAGCCACAAACTGCTTGATGAACTGACGTCGCTTGCTGCTGAACTGGAGGCGGACGCGGCTTCCAGCCTCTACCGATTTGGCGCAAGCCGCGCCTATAACGGCATCGTATTGGAGCGTCTGGCGGCGTTGCAGGAAGAATCCGTCACCGGCTACGAGACCTGGGGTGCGTTTATCCAGCGGCGCATGGCTCCGGCCATGCGTACTTGCCGCTCGGTCAGCGAACGTCAGGAGAGCCTGTCGGAAAAGCTCTCGCGCGCCGCAACTTTGCTGCGCACCTCGGTAGACGTCGAGCTCGAGCGCCAGAACCGGGACCTGTTGACCTCGATGAACCGGCGCGCTCAACTGCAATTGCGTCTGCAGCGAACCGTCGAAGGGCTCTCGGTGGCTGCGATTTCCTACTATGTCGTCGGCTTGTTCTACTATCTGGCGAAGGGCGCTGAGACCTATATTCCGGATCTGCATGCCTCTGTGCTCACCGCTATTTTCGTGCCGGTCGCTATCCTCGCCATGTGGTTCATCGTCAAATCCATCCGCAAGTCGCACGCGGACGATTAGTGCCGGTCCCATGGAGGGACTGGACCGTAGAGCGCCGCCAGATAGTCGATGAACAATCGCACTTTCGCCGGGAGGAACTGCCGCGACGGATAGACTGCGTAGATCGCGATATTCCGCGAGGCTGCATAGTCGCCGAGCACGCGCACGAGTTGGCCAGCGGCAAGTTCGGGGCCGATATCCCAGGTGGAACGCAAGGCAATGCCGAGCCCGCCGAGCACCGCCTCACGCACGACCTCGCTCGAGTTCGTCAGCAACGGGCCGGATGGGCGCCAGACAACCGCGCCATAGGGACCGACGAGGCGCCACGGATCGCCATTATGCGCGGCCAGACAGATGTGATTTTCGAGATCGGAGAAGGATTTTGGCACGCCGTGCTCTGAGACGTAGCGCGGTGAGGCGACCAGGAAACGTTCGACAGGCGCGAGCTTGCGCGCAACGAGGCTCGAATCGGAAAGCTCAGCAATGCGGATCGCGAGGTCATAACCCTCGCCGACAATATCGACGAACTCGTCGGCAAGGACGAGGTTGACGGCAAGGTCGGGATTGGCCCGCATGAATGGTTCGAGATGCGGGGCAATATGCATGCGCCCGAACGTTGTCGGGACGGCGACCTTGAGCATGCCGTGCGCCTGTTCGGAACGGCGGGACACGAAGGCCTCGGCCTCCTCGACGCCGGCAAGAATGGCTAGGACGCGTTCGTAATAGCCTTGCCCGGTTTCGGTCATCGCGATTTGGCGTGTCGTACGTTGCAGGAGCCGCGTGCCAAGCCGCTCCTCCAGCCGGCGCAAACGCTTGGAGACGACGGCGGGGGAAAGACCGAGTTCGCGTCCGGCCGCCGACATGCTGCCAGCAGCGACCACGCGGGCAAAGACTTCCATATCGTTGAATTCACTCATGCGCGCACTCTCACTGGCGGACGTGAAACGTCAAGTCCCGAGCCGTCGATATCCACCTTGCGCTTGGTATTCTCGTGAGCGGGAAACCGACCTGTTCTATCTGAACAGGAAAAGCTCTAAAGTGTTTACAATCTCGATGGGCAAGAGGTAAAGATTGTTTACCAGTTGCGATCGAGCGCTGGCGAGGGAGGTTCGATGACTGGATTGCTGATGCCCAAAAGCGACGACGCGACGCTTGGACGGCGCGACGACATCGTGGCGGCGTTGCGAACAATCGTCCCGGGCGAGGGTGTCGTCGACGTGACCAACGAAATGCGGGCCTTCGAATCCGATGCACTCACGGCCTATCGCCAATTGCCGCTGGTCGTCGTCCTGCCGCAAACCGTCGTTCAGGTCTCCCGTGTCCTCAAATACTGCCATGAGAATAATGTGAAGGTCGTGCCGCGCGGTTCAGGGACCTCGTTGTCCGGCGGTGCGCTGCCGCTTGAGGACGCCGTGCTCTTGGTGATGTCGCGCTTCAACCGCATTCTGGAGATCGATTTTCCAAACCGGGTCGCCGTCGTTCAGCCGGGCGTCACGAATCTCGGCATCACCAAGGCGGTCGAGCATGAGGGCTTTTACTATGCGCCCGATCCCTCGTCACAGATCGCCTGTTCGATTGGCGGGAATGTCGCGGAGAACTCCGGCGGCGTGCACTGCTTGAAATACGGCCTCACCGCGAACAATGTTCTCGGAATTGAAATGGTGCTGATCAATGGTGATGTGGTTCGCCTCGGTGGCAAGCATCTCGATAGCGAAGGCTACGATCTTCTCGGCCTGATGACGGGTTCGGAAGGGCTTCTTGGCGTCGTCACGGAAGTGACGGTTCGGATACTGCAGAAGCCGACAACGGCCCGCGCGCTGATGGTTGGCTTCCCGACCAGCGAGGAGGCTGGACAATGTGTCGCCGATGTTATTGCCGCCGGCATCATTCCAGGCGGCATGGAGATGATGGACCGGCCGGCCATCCATGCGGCCGAGGATTTCGTTCATGCCGGCTACCCGCTCGATGTGGAAGCATTGCTGATCGTCGAACTTGACGGACCCGTGGTGGAGGTTGATCACCTCATCGCCATGGTCGAAGCCATTGCGCGAAAGAATGGCGCGACCACCTGTGTCGTGTCGCAAAGCGAAGAGGAGCGGATGGCGTTCTGGGCGGGGCGCAAGGCTGCGTTCCCTGCCGTAGGACGTATCTCCCCGGATTACCTCTGCATGGACGGTACAATACCGCGCAAGGAACTGCCAAAAGTTCTGGCAGGCATGCGCGAACTCTCTGAGAAGTACGGCCTGCGTGTCGCGAACGTCTTTCATGCGGGCGACGGCAATCTGCATCCGCTCATCCTCTACGACGCCAATATTCCCGAGGAACTGCACAAGGCGGAAAGTTTCGGTGCCGACATACTAAGGCTTTGCGTTAAGGTGGGCGGGGTGCTGACCGGCGAACACGGTGTCGGCGTCGAAAAGCGCGATCTGATGCCGGAAATGTTCAACGAGGCCGATCTCAACCAGCAGATTCGGGTGAAGTGCGCCTTCGACGACAAACACCTGCTCAACCCCGGTAAAGTTTTCCCCCAATTGCATCGCTGCGCCGAACTGGGGCGCATGCACGTGCATCAGGGCAAGATGCCGTTTCCCGACATTCCGAGATTTTGAGCGTGAGCGTTTTTCAACCACAGTCCGAGGACGAAATCGTCGATGCGGTGCAATGGGCACTGGCGGAAAATGTACCGGTCGAGGTCGTCGGCCACGGGTCCAAGCGTGGGCTCGGCCGGCCATTGCAGACCGAGCATACGATCTCATTATCCGAATATACCGGTGTCACGCTCTATGAGCCGCACGAATTGGTGCTGACCGCCAAGGCGGGCACGCCGGTTGCGGAACTCGAAGCGTTGCTTGCAGCCAGCGGTCAGGCTTTCCAGTTCGAGCCTATGGACTATGGGCCGCTGTTGGGCGAGCCGGCGGGGCGAGGCACGCTTGGCGGTTTGCTGGCGACGAACCTCTGCGGGCCTCGGCGACTGAAATCCGGCTCGGCTCGTGACCATGTGCTCGGCGTACGGGTCGTATCGGGCAGGGGGGAACTGTTCAAATCCGGCGGACGTGTCGTCAAGAACGTGACCGGCTACGATCTCTCCAAGGGCATGGCCAATTCCTGGGGCACACTTGGCATTGCCACGGAGATAACGTTCAAAGTTCTCCCCGCGCCAGAGACCGAGTCCACGCTCGTCATCCGCGGTCTCGCCGACGACGAAGCGGCGCGCGCCATGGCTATTGCGATGGGTTCGAGCGGCGAGGTCGCCTCCGCCGTGCACCTTCCGGGCAATGTAGCGGCAAGGGTCGTTGACGGCGCGCTCAGCGGCGAGGCCTCTACGCTGTTGCGCCTCGAGGGATTTGCGCCATCGGTTGCTGACAGGACGACCATGCTGAAAACCCTTTTGGCTTCGGCGGGAGAGATGACAGAGATAGTCGGCAACCAGTCACGCCGGCTGTGGCAGGAAATCCGTGATGTCATCCCCTTCGCGGATGGTACGGAACGGCCGGTCTGGCGTGTTTCCATGGTGCCGATGGAAGCCTACAAGCTTGTCGCATCGCTGCGGATGGGTGCGGCTGTCGACGCCTATTACGACTGGCAGGGCGGGCTCGTCTGGCTGCGCATGGAGGGCGAGCCGGAAGCGGAGGCCGTACGCGCCCTATTGCGCAAATATGGCGGCGGCCATGCCACGCTCGTGCGTGCGCCTGCGAGCATCCGCGCTTCTGTTCCGGTGTTCGAACCGCAGGCCGCGCCGCTTGCTGCCCTGTCAAAGCGGCTCAAGCAGCAATTTGATCCGAGCGGCATCTTGAATCCGGGCCGCATGGTTGCAGGAGTATAGCGTGCAGACAAATTTTACCGCCGAGCAGCTTCTCGACCCTGGCGTTGCTGAATCCGAAAAGATCCTCCGAAAATGCGTGCATTGCGGCTTCTGCACTGCAACGTGCCCGACATATGTGACACTGGGCAACGAGCTCGACAGCCCGCGCGGTCGCATCTACCTGATCAAGGACATGCTCGAAAACGACCGGCCGGCCGACGATCAGATCGTCAAGCATATCGACCGCTGCCTTTCCTGCCTCTCCTGCATGACAACCTGCCCCTCGGGGGTGAACTACATGCACTTGGTCGATAATGCGCGCGCCCACATTGAGAAGACTTACAAGCGCCCTTTAATGAACCGGCTGACCCGCGCCCTTCTGGCCTTTGTTCTGCCCTATCCCGGTCGCTTTCGCCTTGCGCTTAACCTCGCGAGGTTTGGCCGTCCGTTTGCCGGACTGTTCGGGTCAATGGCGGCGACGAAGCCGTTGGCGGCGATGCTGGAACTTGCACCCCGTAACGTACCGGCGGCCTCGCCCTCGGCAGTTCCCGGAGTGCACACGCCCGATGCGACAAGAAAGGGCAGGGTGGCGCTCCTCAGCGGCTGTGCGCAGCCGGTCCTCAAGCCGGGTATCAATGAAGCAACGATCCGACTCCTCAACCGGCTCGGCATCGAGGTAGTCCTGCCAAAAGGCGAAGGCTGCTGCGGTTCGCTGGTCCACCACATGGGCCGCGAGGAGGACGCACTCGAAGACGCGCGTCGCAACGTCGATGTCTGGACGCGGGAACTCGAGCAAGGAGGCCTCGACGCGATCATCATCACCGCATCCGGTTGTGGCACGACGATCAAAGACTACGGCTACATGTTGCGGCTGGACCCGGCCTACAATGAAAAAGCGGCGCATATATCGTCCCTGGCAAAGGACGTCACCGAATATCTCGCAACATTGACCATGCCGCAGTCGCGAATCGAACCGGGACTGACAGTCGCCTACCACTCGGCTTGCTCGATGCAGCACGGGCAGAAGATTACGCGCCAGCCGAAGGATTTGCTGAAGGCTGCAGGTTTCACCGTCAAGGATCCGGCGGAGGGTCACCTCTGCTGCGGCTCGGCCGGCACCTACAATATCATGCAGGCGGATATCGCCCGGACGCTGCGCGACCGCAAGGTCAAGAACATCGAAGCGACGGGGGCCAGCGTCGTCGCCACCGGCAATATAGGCTGCATCACACAGATAGCCGGCGGGTCGACATTGCCGATCGTCCACACGATCGAACTGCTCGACTGGGCCTATGGCGGCCCGAAGCCCGAGGAAATTCCCTTAACGAAACCCGCTTTGCAGGCGGCGGTATGAAAAAGGGCAGCGGCTCTTTCAAGAGAGCCGCTGCCCGTTCCCGGCACCGCCCCCGGTGCCGGCCCCCACTAACCTTATCGGACGATGACTTTCGTGCCGACATTGACCCTCTCGTAAAGCTCGGTGACATCTTCGTTGCGCATGCGGATACATCCGCTGGAGACTGCATGGCCAATCGTCCACGGCGCATTGGTGCCGTGGATGCGATAGAGCGTGGAACCGAGGTAGAGTGCGCGGGCGCCGAGAGGATTGGCGATGCCGCCCTCCATGTGGGCCGGAATGTAGTGACCCTTCTCGGCCTCGCGATCGATCATGTCTTGGGGTGGATACCAGTCCGGCCACTCGGCCTTGCGGGTGATATTGTTCGTTCCGGACCAGCCAAAGCCTTCCTTCCCGACCCCGACGCCGTAACGCCGCGCCCTGCCGTCGGGCTGGACGAGATAAAGAAAGCGCTCTGACGTATCGATGACGATCGTGCCAGGTTGTTCTGCGCCGTCAAAGGCGACGGTCTGCGGCAGGAACTGCGGATCCATTGCCCGCTTCTTCGGCTGATCCTCGCCCAGCGGGACATCCGGCCGCTGGAACGAAACCTCGCGCGCGGAGGGGTTCGAAAGATCCCGGTTGCGGCGCGGTCTGGTTATGCGCTGCGGGCGCTCGCTGAACACAACATAGCCACGCGGGTTCACGGCTTCGCCGACCGGCTTTTTGCGCAGCTGCATTACCCATGGTGCTGAAAGGTCGGGGCTCATGACGACCGGCGGCTTTGTCGCATAGCGTTCGCTCGCCGTTGTGGGCGGGATCGTCGCTGCCAGAAATGCCGATGCCAAAACCAATATTGCCGACTTCATCAAATTACTCTGGAACTCTCCTGACAGGATTTGTCAGGTTTCGGATTGAGTTTGCCGATTGGCAGGTAGAAAAAAGTGAATCAGGATCAATAAAATATAAAATGCCGCGAAAACCGTGGGTTATAGTTACCGACGGGTTTTCAAGGACGGTTAACACTAGGAAAGAGACGCGCGCGATGCAAGACGAAACTCACCCGAAGACCGGACTGATCACGGACGATGCGGGCGAGACGCGCTGCTTCTGGCCGGGAACCTTGCCTGAATATGTCCACTACCACGACCATGAATGGGGAAGACCGGTCACGGACGATACGCGGCTGTTTGAAAAGATCTGCCTTGAGGGGTTCCAGTCCGGGCTGTCGTGGCTGACGATCCTGCGCAAGCGCGAAAATTTCCGCAAGGCGTTCGACGGTTTCGACTATCACAAGATCGCCCGCTACGGCGAGAGAGAGGTGGCTCGCCTGCTTGCCGACGCTGGCATCATCCGGCATCGCGGCAAGATCAATTCTGCCATCAACAATGCCGCGCGTGCTATCGAGCTCGTCAAGGAAACCGGCTCGCTCGCGGCCTATTTCTGGCAGTTCGAGCCGCCGTCGGATGAGCGTCCAAGGGTGGTTGACTATCCAACGCTGATTGCAAACCCGACGTCACCCACCTCGATCCGTCTTTCCAAGGACCTTAAGAAGCGCGGCTGGAGCTTTGTTGGCCCGACAACGATGTATGCCCACATGCAGGCGATGGGCCTGGTCAATGACCATATCGAGGGCTGCAAGTGTCGGCAGGAGATCGAAAAACTGCGTTCGAACTTCAAGCGACCTCAGCCGGCTACATAGAGTCGCCCTTCGGTCATCAATCCTTGCCCTTGATGGCTCGATAAGCTAGAGCAAACCGGCTTTAGCAGACGGCTTCATTTCAGGGTATCGGATCAGCATCATGACGACGAAGGCAGACAGGGTAAAAGCGCGGCTGCCGCGCGGTTTTGTGGACCGTGCGCCCGACGATTTGCGCGCTGCCGAAAAGATGATGGCCGAGATCCGGAAAGTCTACGAACTTTATGGCTTCGAGCCGGTGGAAACCCCGCTTATCGAGTATACCGACGCGCTCGGCAAGTTCCTGCCCGACCAGGACAGGCCCAACGAGGGTGTGTTCTCCTTCCAGGATGATGACGAACAGTGGCTGTCGCTGCGTTATGACCTCACCGCGCCGCTCGCGCGCTTCGTTGCCGAGAATTTTGAGAGCATCCCCAAGCCTTACCGGAGCTACCGCGCCGGCTGGGTGTTCCGCAATGAAAAGCCGGGTCCCGGACGCTTCCGTCAGTTCATGCAGTTCGACGCGGATACCGTGGGTGCGCCGTCGGTCTCCGCCGACGCGGAAATGTGCATGATGATGGCCGATGTCATGGAAGCGCTCGGCGTCTCGCGCGGTGATTACATGATCCGCGTCAATAATCGCAAGGTGCTCGACGGCGTCCTCGACTCAATCGGCCTTGCGGGAGACGAGAATGCCGGCCAGCGCCTGACGGTGCTCCGCGCGATCGACAAGCTCGACAAGTTCGGGCCGGATGGCGTGCGCGAATTGCTCGGCAAGGGCCGTCTTGACGAGAGCGGTGATTTCACCAAGGGTGCCGGCCTTGACGAGACCGCAATTACCAAAGTGCTCGATTTCACGTCCGCCGGCGGCACAACGGGCGCGGAAACCATTGCAAATTTGGAACGCGTGATTACCAGCAACGATAAGGGCACCGAAGGCGTCGCCGAGCTTGCCACGATCGAGGCGCTGTGCTCTGCCGCAGGCTATGAGGGCCGGGTGAAGATCGATCCTTCCGTCGTACGCGGCCTTGAATATTACACCGGGCCAGTCTTTGAGGCCGAACTCACCTTCGACGTCACCAACGAAAAGGGCGAGAAGGTCGTGTTCGGCTCTGTCGGTGGTGGAGGGCGCTATGACGGTCTCGTGTCGCGCTTCCGCGGCGAGCCGGTACCCGCGACCGGCATTTCCATCGGCGTCTCCCGCCTGATGACGGCCTTGAAGAATCTCGGCAAGCTTGATGTCTCCGATAATGTCGGGCCTGTCGTTGTATTGGTGATGGACCGTGATACGGCCAGCCTCGGGCGCTACCAGAAGATGGTGTCGGACCTTAGGCAGGCGGGCGTGCGGGCGGAGATGTATCTCGGCGGTTCGGGCATGAAGCCGCAGATGAAATATGCCGACCGTCGCGGCGCTCCTTGCGTCATTATCCAGGGGTCGCAGGAACGCGACAATGGCGAAGTGCAGATCAAGGATCTCATTGAAGGTGCACGATTGTCGGCCGAAATCGAAGACAATGTGACATGGCGCGAAAGCCGTCCGGCGCAGATTACCGCAAAGGAAGACGACCTCGTTGCCGAGGTGCGCAGGATTCTCGAGGCGCAGGCCGAGGACCGTGCCAAGAGCCTTGGGGTAAGCTAACTCATATGCGGGTGCTTCCAACTTTACCCCCCTCTGTCCTGCCCAGGATGCGTAAATGACCGCCTCCCGCGCCCCAGCCTTTTCCGCCGAACTTGCCGCACTGATCGCTGGCCGTGATGCGGAACTCGTGGATATTCCCGTCATCCAGCCTGCCGACCAGTTCCTCGACATGGCAGGCGAAGATCTGCGTCGCCGAATTTTTTTGACCGAGAACGAGAACGGCCAAAGCCTCTGCCTTCGTCCGGAATTCACCATTCCCGTTTGCCGAAGCCATATCGAACGCAACGCCGCGACACCGAAGCGTTATGCCTATCTCGGCGAGGTTTTCCGCCAGCGCCGTGAAGGCGGGAACGAATTCTTCCAGGCGGGTATCGAAGATCTGGGCGACGCGAACCGGGCACGTGCCGACGCCCGCTCGCTCGCCGACGCGATTGCTGCCATCCGTTTCGTTGCGCCACGCGTTGAACTTGAAACCCTTCTTGGCGACCAGGCCATTTTCGAAGCGGTACTCGCGTCGCTCGGCCTGCCACGGGGCTGGCAGAAAAAACTGGCACGGTCGTTTGGCAACCACGCCCAGTTGAAAACCCTGCTGGGAGACCTTGGCTCGGACCGCGAGAAGGGAACGCTGCCGGATCGCCTCGCGAAACTGGTCGAGGACGCTGACGAAACCAGACTCGCGGTTGAACTCGAACAGGACATGCAAGTCGCCGGCATATCGCCGGCATCAGGACGCGCGCCGGTGGAGATCGCCCGGCGGCTGATCGAAAAGGCGAGCCTCGCCTCGGTCCGCCTTCCGACGCGCACGATTGCGGCGCTCGAGGAATTTCTGGCCATTCGCGTGCCGCTCGCCTCGGCGGCCGGACATCTCTTGACCTTCGCCCGGACCAACGAATTCGACCTCGGTCTTGCGCTGGAACAGTTCGAGGCACGCGCCGTGTCGGTGATCGAGGCCGGGATCGGGTCCGAAACCATTATTTATGATGCCGCCTTCGGGCGTCCGATCGACTACTACACCGGCCTTGTTTACGAGACGCGGGCGGTCAAGTACGTCGAACTCGGTGCGATCGTCGGCGGCGGCCGTTATGACAGACTGCTGACGATGCTGGGCGCCGTCGGTTCGATCCCCGGTGTCGGCTTTTCTGTCTGGCTCGACCGGCTCGAACACATCGCGGGAGATGCACAATGACCATCACCCTTGCGCTCCCGTCGAAAGGTCGCCTCAAGGAACAAGCGCTTGAAGTGCTGGAAAATGCCGGCCTCAGCGTTATTCTGCCGAAAGACCAGCGCAACTATCGGGCAAAGGTCAAAGGCAACAACAACATTGATATTCTTTTCCTCTCGGCGTCGGAAATCGCGCGTGAACTCGGCTATGGCAGCGTCGACCTTGGGGTCACCGGCGAAGATCTGATGCGGGAGACGCTGGCATCTGCCGACGAGAGGGTTCGGTTCGAGGCTCGCCTCGGCTTTGGCCACGCGGACGTGGTCGTTGCGGTCCCCGAGGTCTGGTATGATGTTTCTACGATGGCGGATCTCGATGATGTCGCCGCGGATTTCCGCCAAAGGCATGGAAGACGGCTGCGCATCGCCACGAAGTACTGGCGGCTCACCCAGCAGTTCTTTTCGCAGATGCACGGCATTCAAGTCTACCGTATCGTCGAGAGCCTCGGCGCCACAGAGGGAGCACCCGCTTCAGGCGCTGCCGATATCATCGTCGACATATCGTCGACGGGATCGACCCTGCGTGCCAACCATCTGAAAATCCTGGACGATGGCGTGATCCTGCAATCCGAGGCCTGCCTGGTCTCATCCCGGCAGACGGCCGAAGCTGGAGCTGTCGCCGAGCTTTCCCAGCGCATTGAGGCGGCGCTGGCAAAGGGCTGATCCATCAACTCTGCGTGATGGATGGGTTGTTCTGTAACCTTTCGGTCGACCCCTACGTATTTCCCTGCAGAATACCGAATATCCTCGGTATCTTTATGCTGGGAGTTTCCTCATGATGACACGTCGAACGCTTTTTGGCGGCGCGATCGCAGGGCTCGGCGCTCTGGTCGCGACGCGCTTCGCGAATACACCCAAGGCCACGGCGGCGGGCATGTTCGAGGTCGAGCACAGCGACGCCGAATGGAAAAAGCTGCTGACGCCAGAGCAGTACTACGTATTGCGACAGGAAGGCACGGAACGACCCTTCACCAGCCCGCTCAACCACGAAAAACGCAAAGGCACGTTCACCTGTGCCGGCTGCGATCTGGCGCTCTTCGATTCCGATACCAAATTCGACAGCGGCACGGGTTGGCCGAGCTTCTGGATAGCAATGAAGGGTGCCGTCAACGAGACGAAAGACAGTTCATTCGGCATGACTCGCACGGCCGTGGAATGCCATCGATGCGGCGGCCATCTCGGTCATGTTTTCGATGACGGACCAAAGCCGACTGGGCTGCGCTATTGCATGAATGGCGTCGCACTTAACTTCAAACCCGCTGCAGCTTGAGCGGTAAAGGATAACACCATGAAATCATATCATTTTCTGCTTGCTGCCGGGCTGCTGATATCACCCGGCTGCGCGCTTGCCGGCGAGGCCGTCACCATGGTGCCGCCGCCTGCGGTCGATCAGACGGCGTCGGCCAAGTCCGAAACCATCGTCCTTGCAGGGGGCTGTTTCTGGGGCGTGCAGGGTGTTTACCAGCACCTCAAAGGTGTGACGAGTGCGGTTTCCGGCTATGCGGGTGGCAAGAAGGAAACGGCGAGCTACGAGATTGTCAGCGGCGGCGACACCGGTCACGCCGAGTCCGTAGAGGTGACGTTTGATCCAAAGGTGGTCAGCCTCGGCAAAGTCCTGCAGGTCTATTTCTCGGTAGCGCATGATCCGACGCAATTGAACCGGCAGGGTCCGGATTCGGGTACGCAGTATCGTTCGGCTATCTTTACGACCAGCACCGACCAGGAAAAGATCGCGAAGGCCTATATCAGCCAACTCGACAAGGCGAAGGCCTATCGGAAGCCCATCGTCACCCAGATATCGACGTTGGAGAAGTTCTACCCGGCCGAAGGCTATCACCAGGACTACGCGACGCTGCGTCCATCGCAGCCGTATATTGCCTATAACGATATGCCGAAGATCGAGAACCTTGGCAAATACTTCCCGAGCGACTATCGGGAAAAGCCCGTGCTCGTCGGCGAGGCGAAGCCATCCAACTAACCAGAGACAAGAAAAAGGCCGCCCGAAGCGGCCTTTTTCATCGATTGTTGTTTTGATCAGCCACGCTTTGCGTCTATCGACAGGGCGCCGGCGCCATACTGGGCGAGAACGAAGAAGCCGCCTGCGATGGCGAGGTTCTTGAAGAACTGCGTACCTTCAAATGGCGAGAAATGCCCAACGAAAGCAGCGCCAATCGTGAACAGGCCGAGCAGTATCGCAGCATAGCGCGTCTGGAAGCCGACGAGGATGGCTAGGCCGCCGAGAAGTTCCACGAGACCGACGATGACCGCAGACACTGTCGGAAGGGGAAGGCCCTTCGAGGCGAAATACCCAGCGGTGCCGGCAATCGCCGTCAGCTTGCCGAAGCCGGCTGGAATAAACAGGATCGACATCAGAATACGGCTGATCAGCGTAACGATTGCATTGTTGGACATGAGGAAATCTCTCCAGGGTTTGTCGTGACAGCCCAATAGCTAGATTCGATTGTCAAACAAAGCCACTATTTTCTCGACAGATTGTTCACAATAGAATGATTTTGCCAATCATTCAGGCGCGATCATCCGTTCCGCCCGGACAAGGCGATCATAGTCCTCCGCCGAGACGTGTCCGCTTGCGAGGGCCTCCTCGCGCAGTGTCGTGCCGTTCTTGTGGGCCGTCTTTGCGATCTTGGCTGCATTGTCGTAGCCGATTGCCGGGGCAAGCGCCGTAACGAGCATAAGCGAACGCTCGAGCAGGTCCTTTATGCGTACCTCGTCGGCCTCGATACCATCGATGCAATTGTCGGCGAAGGACACCATGGCATCGGCGAGGATACGGATCGACTGGAGCACGTTCAATGCCACCACCGGCTTGTAGACATTGAGCTCGAAATGCCCCTGGCTGGCGGCGATGGTCACTGATGTGTTGTTGCCGAACACCTGCGTCGCAACCATGGTCAAGGCCTCGGCCTGGGTCGGATTGACCTTGCCCGGCATGATTGACGAGCCCGGTTCATTTTCCGGAAGCTTCAGTTCGCCAAGACCCGAACGTGGACCTGACCCGAGGAAGCGGATGTCATTGGCCATCTTGAAGAGGTCGGTGGCCAGTGAATTGAGGCTGCCGTGAAAATTTGTAAGCGCGCCATGGCTCGCCAATGCCTCGAACTTGTTCGGTGCCGTCTTGAAGGGCAGGCCGGTGATGTCGGATACGGCCTCGGCAAAAGCTGTGTCAAATCCGATGGGCGCGTTCAGGCCCGTTCCCACTGCAGTGCCGCCCTGGGCGAGGAGAAAGATATCGGCAAGGCTCTGCTCGATGCGCTTGCGCGCATATTCGAGCGAGGCGCGGTAACCCGAAAATTCCTGACCGAGGGTGACCGGGGTCGCATCCTGTGTATGCGTACGTCCGATCTTGATGATATCGGCGAAAGCCTTCTCTTTCTTGAGCACTGCTTCGGTCAAGTGGTTCAGCGCAGGGAAAAGGCGATGCGTGGCTTCGATTGCCGTTGCGATATGAATTGCCGTCGGGAATGTATCGTTGGACGACTGGCTCATATTGACGTGGTCATTCGGGTGGACCGGCTTCTTCGAGCCCATCGTGCCGCCGAGCATCTCGATGGCACGGTTGGAAATGACCTCGTTGGCATTCATGTTCGACTGCGTACCGGAGCCGGTCTGCCAGACGACGAGCGGAAAATGATCGTCGAGCTTGCCTTCGATGACTTCCTCTGCGGCAACGGTGATCGCGCGACCGACGACTTCATCGATCTTGCCGAGCGAGAGATTGGTTTCGGCAGCTGCGCGCTTGACGATACCGAGTGCCCGAACCAGCGGAATCGGCATTCTTTCGCCACCGATCTTGAAATTGTGCAGCGAGCGTTCGGTCTGCGCACCCCAATACCTGTCGGCTGCAACTTCGATTGGACCAAAAGTGTCTGTTTCCGTACGGGTAGAACTCATCGTGTCATTTTCCTGGTGGGAGTTGGCAAGAGCACTACTGCGAAGCTCCCCGGGAGGCAAGGTTTGGCGATGGAATGTTGGTCTGGAATTCGCCGGGCTTTCGGATAAAATCGATTAAGCGCTTATGATCAATCAACATTAGCGATGCGGCGCGTGAAACAGTCAGGCACTAAACCCATTCCTGCGCATACCGCCGGACACTATCGCGAGTTCTCGCCGATGGTGGCGCTTCGGCCGCATTTCCTCTGCACCTGGAACCACGCGGGTGTCCACCAAGCGATGGCGCCGGTCGCGGTTTTTCCGGATGGCTGCGTGGACATTCTATGGTCGGAGGGCAAGCTTACTGTTGCGGGACCCGACACGACCCCGCACATCGTCGATGGTTCGCTGAAGGATATCGTCGGCGTTCGCTTTGCTCCCGGCGCCGCAAGCAGGTGGCTCGGCCTCCAAGTTTCCGAACTCGTCAACCTGCGCGTTGATCTCTCCGAATTATGGGGAACGCGCGCCGACGCTCTCGCCGAAAGGCTTGATGCGGCCACGACAATCCGTGACGCCACCGCACGCCTTGAAGCTGCCCTGTCGGATATCGCTCCGGGCATAACATCGCCCGACAGGGCCATTAGTGCTGCCTTCGACAAGCTTAAGCACTCGCAAGATAATGTGGCGATTGCCGATCTGACGTCGATGCTGAATGTGAGCGAGCGCACCTTACGTCGGCAGTTTCTGCATAATTTCGGTTATGGGCCGAAGACATTGGAGCGCATCCTCCGATTCCAGAAGTTCCTCAGGCTCGGCAGGCGCGAGCCGCAAGGCGGAATTGGCGCTCTGGCATTCGACGCGAACTATGCCGACCAGGCCCATTTGAGCCGCGAGGCCAAATCCCTTTCAGGTCTTTCTCCTTCGGCGCTCCTGCAGCACCTCGCGGCGTGAGTGGCCGTTTTGTTCAAGACAGAAAGTCGTTAGGCGCATAAACTTGGTATCCGCAATTTGGGGAGGACAAGCATGGTTACGCATGAAGCGAGGACCCTTCAGATTTCAATCGGGCGCAACTGGAAGGATATATATGACTATGTAAGCGTCCCAGAAAATCTGCCGCAATGGGCCTCTGGCCTGACATCAGGCCTGCAGAAATCCGGCGACGAATGGCTGGCCGATGGACCCGCGGGCAAACTCAGATTGCGCTTTGCGCCAAAGAACGAAGTTGGCGTCCTCGACCATTGGGTAATCACCGAGACGGGAGAGGTGGTCTATATCCCGCTTAGGGTGGTGCCAAACGGCGATGAGAGCGAGCTCATTTTCACGCTCTTTCGTCTGCCGGGCATGGACGACGAAAAATTCAATGCGGACGCTGCCTGGGTTAAGCGCGATCTCAACGCACTCAAGGATTTGCTCGAAGCACAACTGATAGGATGAAGACAATGGCCAGTCCAGGCAGGGACAAGTGTATCGACTATGTCGAATTCAGTGTCAGCGATATTGGCGCTGCGCGTCGTTTCTATGGCGATGCCTTCGGCTGGACATTCACGGAATATGGTCCAAGCTATTGCGAGTTTTCCGACGGTCATCTCAAAGGTGGCTTCACGACTGAAGGCAAGCCACATCCGGGCGGCGCCCTCATCATTCTTTTCGCCGAGGATCTTCAAGGAACCCTCAAGCAGGTCGAGCAAGCCGGAGGCAAGATCACCAGGCCTGTTTTCAACTTTCCCGGCGGCCGGCGCTTTCACTTCGCCGACCCGGATGGATATGAGCTTGCCGTATGGTCAGATAAATAGCTGGCGGATCAGCGCCCAAGCCTCAAGATGTAGGCGTCGTACCTTTCCAGGAATGCCCGCAACAACTGCGGATATTCCGGCGTCACCGCCTTGCGAACGCTTGGTCGCGCTGCAAGCGCTTCACGCCAAGCACGCACTTTCGGATAATTGGTAATCACACCCAGATCCGTGATCGCATCGAAGGTATCGAAATAGCGGAAGACCGGGGCAAAAACCGCATCGACAAGACTGAAGCTTGAACCGGCGAAGTACGGACCGTCGCCAAGTACCTCTTCGATGCGACCGAACTTTTCGGTGATCACCTTGCGCTTTTCCTCGAAAACCGCGGCATCCTTGGTCGTCTCCAGGCCCCAAATGTCGGAAAGGATCGAGGATCCGTATTCCATCCAGCCGCGATGGCGCGCCCGCACCAACGCATCGGCCGGATGAAGTTTCGGTCCAGGCTGCGATTCGTCGATGTATTCAGCAATAACGGAACTCTCAAACAGGATCGCCTCGCCGCCATTGGCCTGCGGGACACTCAGCAGTGGCACCTTGCCGAGCGGTGAAATCTTGAGGAACCAATCGGGCTTGGCTGCAAGGTCGATGTAGATCTTCTCGAAAGGAACTCCTTTTTCGGCGAGCGCAATGGCCGCACGCTGAACGTAGGGGCAGAGTAAATGGCTGATCAGAACGAGTGACGGCATGACGATAGTCCTCCGGGTGAGCCAGGTGGGCGATCGCCGTACGACCGCCCGCCAGTCGATCAGGCGGCGCGGGCGGCCTTCAAGGCATTTGCCCACCAGACGAGCTGGTCGAGCTGGTTGGTCGCGGCTTCGTTGAGATGCGCGTAATCGCCGAGCTTCTTTTCGCCCTTGATGACGGTGAGATACTCAGGATAAGCGATATGGACGCCGGTCTTTACGGAAGCGGACCCCATTTCCACAAAGATGAGGCGAAGGTGCTCGATGGCACGCGCACCGCCGACACCGCCGTAACCAACGAGGGCGACGGGCTTCTGGATGAAGTCACCGAGGTCGATGGCGTTCTTCAGGACGGCGGTTGGGCCGTGATTGTATTCGGCGACGGTAAAGACGAAACCGTCAAATTCGCGCAGCTTCTTCTTCCAGCGTTCGGCGGTTTCATTCTGGGCGTTGGTGGTGCGCTCTTCGCCAAAGAAATTCATTGGATAGTCAAGGAGATCGATGATCTCCACCTCGACATCGCCGCGCTGCGCCGCGACATCGGCAATCCACTTGGCAGGAAATTCTGCAAAACGGCCGATGCGGGTACTGCCGACGACAACGGCGATCTTGGTCTTGGACATGGTCGGAAATCCTTCGTCTTGGGGGATGGTAACTAATAGTGCCCGGCGCTATATAAGTGACTGTTTGGAACGCCTACAAGGAGGCACTTTTGTGAAACTAGATCACTTTCAAGTAACCTCCGCGTGCACTGCGGTTAACCACATTTTGGCACGCGTTGGCGACAAATGGACCGTTCTCGTTGTCAATTACCTCGGCAATAAATCGATGCGCTTCAATGAGTTGAAGCGGACGATCAATGGCATTTCGCAGAAGATGCTGACAAGCACGCTGCGCGGGTTGGAGCGCGACGGTTTTGTTACGCGCACCGTATATCCAAGCATCCCGCCGCGCGTCGATTATGAACTCACCGATCTCGGCCGCGACCTGCTCGTGCCAGTCCGTGCCCTTGGTGATTGGGCGATCCGCAATGAACAGCGCGTCGCCGAAGCGCGTGCCCGGTTTGACACCGCCCACGCCGGGAAGGGCGATCATCCGCGGTTCGCGGACGCTGCTGAATAGCACTTTATTCGCTGATGTAAGGAGGCTTGACGTATTTCAATAAATCTGGTTTTCTAGATATATGGATATTAATAATGCACTTGAAGCGCTTGGCGCCATTTCACAATCCACAAGGCTGGATATCTTCCGCTTGCTCATCAAGGCAGGAGACAAAGGGCTAGCTGCGGGTGAAATTGCAGAGGCCATATGCGGACGGCAAAACACCACCTCGACGAATCTTGCCATTCTTGCTCGATCCGGATTGATAAACGCGGCACGGGATGGCCGGAACGTCATCTACCGCGCGGACTACGCTGCGATGCGTGATCTCATCGCCTTCCTGCTTGAGGACTGTTGCGGAGGGCGGCCCGAGATCTGTGCGCCTCTGCTGCAGTCATTGTCGTGTCTCAACACAACATCCGGAGCCTGCTGTAATGCCTGACGCTTATAACGTCCTGTTCTTGTGCACAGGCAATTCAGCCCGTTCGATCCTTGCAGAATCCATCTTAAATGCCGAGGGCAAGGGCCGATTCAAGGCTTACTCTGCCGGAAGTCAGCCCAAGGGAAAGGTAAACCCGATGGCTCTGAAAGTTCTGGAAGCCATGGGCTATCCGAACGAGGGATTGAGCTCGAAAAGCTGGGATGGCTTTGCGGCACCCGGCGCCCCGCGGATGGATTTCATTTTCACGGTCTGTGACGATGCTGCAGGAGAGTCATGCCCTGTTTGGCCAGGTCATCCCACGACCGCCCATTGGGGGATCGAGGATCCCGCGCTCGTCGAAGGCACCGACATCGAAAAGGAGGCGGCGTTCTCCACAGCGGCGCGCTATCTGAAAAACCGGATCATGGCGTTTCTCAATCTGCCGCTTGCATCGATCGATCACATGTCTTTACACGCGCATCTGCACGATATCGCCGCGCTCGATGGATCAACGTCCTCCAAGGCCCAGACCGTCTGATCATGTCCGTTTTCGAACGTTATCTAACCCTTTGGGTTAGCCTCTGTATCATTGCCGGCATCGGACTCGGCCACCTGATACCGGGCTTTTTTCAAGCGGTCGGATCGGCAGAGATCGCCAAGGTCAACATCCCCATTGCCGCGTTGATCTGGTTGATGATCATCCCGATGCTACTCCGGGTCGATTTCGCAGCTTTGAGAGGAGTAGGGCGGTTCTGGCGCGGCATAAGCGTCACGCTTTTCATCAACTGGGCCGTAAAGCCATTTTCCATGGCGCTTCTCGCCTGGCTGTTCATCGGTTGGCTTTTCAGGCCCTACCTGCCGCAGACGCAGATCGAGTCCTATATCGGCGGTCTGATCATTCTTGCCGCGGCACCGTGCACGGCCATGGTTTTCGTCTGGTCGAACCTAACAAGAGGGGAACCTAATTTTACCTTGAGCCAGGTGGCGCTGAACGATGCCATCATGATCGTGGCTTTCGCGCCAGTGGTCGGTCTGCTGCTCGGGCTATCATCCATTGCGGTGCCATGGGACACGCTGGTCATCTCCGTCATCCTCTACATCGTTACACCCGTCATCGTAGCGCAGATCCTTCGGAGCCATATCCTGGGCGTGAGAAGAGGTGCTCTGGACGATGTTCTGAAAGTGATCCAGCCCTATATTCCTTGATTGCACTTCTCGCCACGCTTGTTCTTTTGTTTGGCTTTCAAGGCGATCAGATCATTGCACAGCCGCTGGTCATCGCATTACTCTCTGTTCCGATCCTCATTCAGGTCTACTTCAATTCCGGCCTGGCCTATCTGCTCAATCGCCTCGCGGGCGAGCAGCATTGTGTTGCCGGTCCCTCGGCGCTGATCGGCGCCAGCAACTTATTTGAATTGGCAGTTGCCGCCGCCATCAGCCTCTTCGGTTTCACGTCGGGAGCAGCGCTCGCCACGGTTGTCGGCGTGCTGATCGAAGTGCCGGCCATGCTTTCAGTCGTGTGGATCGTCAATCGCAGCAAGGACTGGTACGAACGCGGCTCGGCCGTGAGCGGTAAACTGAAACCCGAGAGTGTGTCCCGATGACTATCACGATTTATCATAATCCTGCCTGTGCCACGTCGCGCAATGTCCTCGAAATGATCCGCCAGAGCGGCGAAGAACCCGAGGTCGTCAATTATTTGAAAACGCCGCCGGACCGGAAGAAGCTGATGGAACTGGTCGCAGCGATGGGCGGCAATATTCGTAGTCTTCTGCGTGAGAAGGGAACGCCCTTTGCTGAGCTCAACCTGAAGGATCCGAAATGGAGCGATGACCAACTCATCGGTTTTATCGGTGAGCATCCGATCCTCTTGAACCGTCCGATTGTCGTTACTCCTAAGGGGACGAAGCTGTGCCGTCGTCTGAACTGGTACTGGAATTACTGGACAATCCCACGGAACAATTCACCAAGGAGGATGGCAAGGTTATAATGTCGAAGGGAAAGGGCCGTGCGTGACCTCCCTAACGTTGACAGTGGATGCTTCGATGCGGTCGATAGGGCAAAGCTGTCCGTCCCGTTCTCAGATCATTCACCGCGTATCCTTCTCCTCTATGGTTCGCTTCGCGAACGATCCTATAGCCGGTTTCTCGCGCGAGAGGCTGAGCGCCTGTTGAAAGCCTTTGGGGCAGATACGCGAGTGTTCGATCCTTCCGGTCTACCGCTCCCCGATGGAGCGCCGGTCGATCACCCCAAAGTCCAGGAACTTCGTGAACTCTCGCTTTGGTCGGAAGGACAGGTCTGGGTCAGTCCCGAGCGGCACGGCGCGATGTCCGGCGTGATGAAATCACAGATTGACTGGATCCACTTGCCTTGGGGTCGATCCGCCCGACCCAGGGGCGGACGCTTGCAGTCATGCAGGTTTCCGGCGGTTCGCAGTCTTTCAACGCCGTAAACCAGATGCGGGTTCTGGGACGCTGGATGCGGATGATTACCATCCCCAACCAATCGTCAGTCGCCAAAGCCTACCAGGAATTTGACGAGGCCGGGCGGATGAAGCCGTCTTCCTATTACGACCGGGTTGTCGACGTGATGGAGAAATTGGTAAAATTTACACTTTTGACACGCGCCGCATCATCCTACCTAACCAACCGCTATAGCGAGCGCAAGGAGAACGCGGCGAAACTGGAAGAGCGCGTAAAGCTAAACTCCATCTGAACGAAACAAAAAAGGCGGGTCGAAACCCGCCTTTTCCGTATGTCGCTGGGACAGGACTTCTTAGAAATCCATACCGCCCATACCGCCCATGCCGCCGCCTGGCATTGCAGGAGCAGCTGATTCTTTCTTCGGAGCTTCAGCAATCATGGCTTCGGTCGTGACGAGAAGGCCAGCTACCGATGCAGCATCCTGCAGGGCCGTGCGAACGACCTTGACCGGGTCGACGATGCCGAGCGCGATCAGATCGCCATACTCGCCGTTTGCAGCGTTGTAGCCGTAGGTTTCCTTCTTGTTGTCGAGGATCTTGCCGACAACGATCGAAGCTTCATCACCTGCGTTGGTAGCGATCTGGCGAGCCGGAGCCTGCAGTGCGCGACGAACGATGTTGATGCCGGCGTCCTGATCGGCATTGGCACCCTTGAGGGTAAGACCAGCCGATGCACGCAGGAGTGCAACACCGCCGCCAGGAACGATACCTTCTTCAACAGCCGCACGGGTTGCGTTGAGGGCGTCGTCGACGCGGTCCTTCTTTTCCTTCACTTCAACTTCCGTTGCACCGCCAACGCGGATAACGGCAACACCGCCAGCGAGCTTGGCAAGACGTTCCTGCAGCTTCTCACGGTCATAGTCGGAAGTGGTTTCTTCGATCTGCTGCTTGATCTGGCCAACGCGGGCGTTGATTTCGCCCTTCTTGCCATTGCCGTCAACGATCGTGGTGTTTTCCTTGGTGATCGACACCTTCTTGGCGCGGCCGAGCATGTCGAGCGTAACGCTTTCGAGCTTGATGCCGAGATCCTCGGAAATCACCTGACCACCGGTAAGGATGGCGATGTCTTCCAGCATGGCCTTGCGGCGATCGCCGAAGCCAGGAGCCTTGACAGCAGCAATCTTCAGGCCGCCGCGCAGCTTGTTGACGACGAGGGTTGCCAGGGCTTCGCCTTCGACGTCTTCGGAGATGATGACGAGGGGCTTCGAGGTCTGCACGACAGCTTCGAGAACCGGCAGGAGGGCCTGAAGGTTCGAGAGCTTCTTCTCGTGGAGAAGAATGTATGCGTCTTCGAGGTCAGCAACCATCTTTTCAGGGTTGGTGACGAAGTATGGCGACAGGTAGCCGCGGTCGAACTGCATGCCTTCGACGACTTCAAGCTCGGTGTCAGCGGTCTTGGCTTCTTCAACCGTGATAACGCCTTCGTTGCCAACCTTCTGCATCGCCTTGGCGATCATTTCACCGATTTCGGATTCGCCGTTGGCAGAGATGGTGCCAACCTGCGCAACTTCTTCCGAGGTCTTGATCTTCTTGGCGCTCTTGCCGAGCTGCTTGACGACTTCAGCAACGGCAAGGTCGATGCCGCGCTTCAGATCCATCGGGTTCATGCCAGCAGCAACAGCCTTGCCGCCTTCCTGAACGATAGCCTGGGCCAGAACAGTTGCAGTCGTGGTGCCGTCGCCGGCAATGTCGTTCGTCTTCGAAGCGACTTCACGAACCATCTGTGCGCCCATGTTCTCGAACTTGTCTTCAAGTTCGATTTCCTTGGCAACAGTCACACCGTCCTTGGTGATGCGCGGAGCGCCGAAGGACTTGTCGATGACAACGTTACGGCCCTTCGGACCAAGCGTAACCTTGACAGCGTCTGCAAGGATATTGACGCCGCGCAGCATGCGCTCACGCGCGTCGCGGCTGAATTTGACTTCTTTGGCAGCCATTTTATCTCTCCTGGGATTGAACCCGGTTTGATTTAAATTCGTAGATTGCGGGATGCCCGGCGATTAGCCGAGGATGCCCAGAATGTCGGATTCCTTCATGATCAGCAGGTCTTCGCCGCCGATCTTGACTTCCGTGCCGGACCACTTGCCGAACAGGATCAGGTCGCCTGCCTTGACATCGAGCGGTACGAGTTTGCCGGACTCGTCACGAGCACCGGTGCCTACGGCGATGACTTCGCCTTCCTGCGGCTTTTCCTTGGCAGTATCCGGAATGATGATGCCGCCAGCAGTCTTTGCTTCGGATTCGACGCGGCGTACGACGACGCGGTCATGAAGCGGGCGGAACTTGGTTTTGGCCATGGTTAGAACCCTTGATGTTGGTGTCAAAACGATGTCGCGAACGGTAGGCCATTCGCGTTATTAGCACTCGTGTGGGGTGAGTGCTAACTGGGAGCCGAGATAGTGGGGTGGGCTTGAAGAGTCAAGTGAAAGCATCATTGAAAATTGCTGCGAGCAGTTGTTGGAACGACGGAAAACTAAGGTAATCCCTCTTCTCGCATCCAAATGTGAAATGCCAATGACGTATCGTACAAAAATCCTGCCACATATCTTTTGCACATGCAGCGCCAATGAATGAAGCTATCATATATGAATATTACATTTTTTGAAAACGGCGCCGGCGGCTTTGAAGTCGATGTTGGGTGACAGGATGGTCAACTGAAAAGGCAGAAACCCGCAGCGTTGGAGGCGATAAGACGCGCGTGTTCCACGATGGCGGCAGCGCCGATGTTACCGCACCGAAGGCTGGAAGGAGACTGTCGCTGACGCCTTCGAGCTTTACCTGCAAGGCTTGATTATTACGGTGCGAACGGGAGCAGAGCCTGTTCAACCCACGTCAATCGTCGGTGGTCTCTTCACCGACGTGGTGCGCCATATCGACGAGCATGTCGCTGACATGCTTGTCGGCGAGTTCGTAGAAGATCTGTTTGGCCTGCCGGTTGCCGCGTACCAGGCGCGCACCACGCAACAATCTAAGATGATGGCTGACGAGCGATTGCGAGAGATCCAGGCTGGCGGCGATATCGCCTACTGACCTCGGCTCCTCGAGACAGAAAAACAGGATGCGCAAGCGTGTCGGGTCGCCGAGCAGGCGAAAGGTTTCGGCGAGCACCGTCAGTTCAGGCGCGGCAGGCGGATTTCCAGTCAATGTTTGTGCCCCGCATGGCTGTGGGCGTGCGCCGCGTGATCGTGTTGGCCGTGATCATGATCAGCTTCTCCGTGCCCGTGGCCGGAGTGGTCGTGATCATGATCGTCCTCGACTTCGCTGCCAAGGCAACAATCGCCCGGCGCATCCTCCGGCCAGTCGATGGCGATGGTCGAGTGCGCAATGGCGAATTTCTTAACAAGCTCGGCTTCGACCTGTTTGACCAGGAGGCGCGGATCCGTGTCGGGCGTCGGGCGCACATGCAATGTTGCAAGCGGTTTGCCCGAGGTAATCATCCAGACGTGAACGTGGGAAACTGCGGCAAGGCCGGATACCGTTTGCTGCAGGTGCTGTTCGATCGCTTCCGGCGTTGCATTGTCCGGGCGCCTTCAAGGAGAACGTGCAGCGAGTTGCGAAGGAGCGCCCAGGCACTGCGCAGGATCAGAAGGCAGACGAAGACGGACAGGATCGGATCGATCGGGGTCCAGCCCGTATAATAAATTACAATGGCAGCGACAATCGTGCCGACCGAGCCGAGGAGATCCCCCAATACGTGTAGCACGGCGCCTTTGATGTTGACGTGCTCGGTATCGCCGCCCCGCGTCAGTATCCAGAAGACCAGCATGTTGACGAGTAGGCCAATGGTGGCGACGATCAACATGGGTCCAGCCAGAACTTCGCCGGGATTGCGGAAGCGGTTGAAGGCTTCATACGCGATCCAGATAAGGATGGCGAAGAGCGCCACCGCGTTGATGAGGCCAGCAATGACCTCAAAGCGCAGATAGCCGAAGGTCCGCTTTTCATCGGCGGCTCGTCTGCCAAACCGGAAGGCGAAATAGGCCAGCGCCAGAGCGCCCGCATCTGTGAGCATGTGGCCGGCATCCGCAATCAGGGCGAGCGAGCCCGACATAAAGCCGCCCACGACCTCGACGATCATGAACGCAAACGTGATTGTGAACGCTATGAGCGTCTTCATCTCATTGTCGGCAGTAACCTTGGGCGTGTGATCGTGGCCGGCATGGTCGTGTGACATTATCGAACCTTTAGCAAACATATAAATATGTATTCATGTGTTTGATAGACGCGAATGAATGCTGTGTCAACGGCGATTATGCGCTCGCCAGCCAAGGTTTGAAGCCTGCTGTGCGAACATTTCACGCGCAACCGGCGTGACACGTTGGTGGCGATCAGCTAATCGAAGGCAATCTTGGACCTTTGTCGCAAAGCATTCTCGCTCAAAAGGATTGGCATGACCGACATGATACATTTGCAGCGCATCGACGCCTTGATAGATCGTTACGACGTGCTGCTGTGTGATGTCTGGGGCGTCCTCCACAATGGCGTAGATTCCTTCGCGCCTGCCTCCGCCGCCTTGCAACGGGCAAGGCAAGCCGGGCTTACAGTGGTTCTCATCACAAATGCACCGCGTCCCTTTGCCGGCGTTGCCGAGCAAATCCATGCGCTGGGCGTGCCTCAATCCGCCTATGACCGGATCGTCACGTCGGGTGACGTAACCCGAGAACTGATCCGCAATGCTCCACGCCGTGTATTTCATCTCGGACCTGAGCGGGATGAAACGCTCTATGATGGCCTCGACATCGAACTGGTCGAGGAGCGCGAAGCCGATGTCGTCGTCTGCACCGGCTTTTTCGATGACGAAACGGAAACGCCAGAAGATTATGCCGATATGCTGGTGCGCTTTCGCTCGCGCAATCTGCCGTTCATTTGCGCCAACCCGGATATCGTCGTCGAGCGCGGCGATCGCCTGATCTGGTGCGCCGGGGCGCTGGCCCGCGACTATGGGCAACTTGGCGGTCGCACGCTCATCGCCGGCAAGCCGCATCGCCCCATCTACGAGGCGGCCATTGCGGCGGCGGAAGACGTGCGCGGCTTGCCCGTCGAACGTTCGAGGGTTCTTGCCATCGGCGACGGCATGCTGACAGATATCAAGGGCGCTGACCTTTTCGAGATCGATGCGCTCTATATATCGGGAGGAATCCATGCGGGCGACTACGTGATGGGCGGCGTTCAGGACCTAGAAAAACTGCTGGCATTTCTTGCAAAGCATGGCAGCAATCCCGTTGCGACGATGCCCGCCTTGGCGTGAGAAGAGAAATGTCGATCCTGCGTCTGAATGATCCGTCCCACCTGCCTGACAAGCTCAAGGGCGCTGTCGTTGCCATCGGCAATTTCGACGGCGTGCATCGCGGACATCAGGCCGTGCTGGAGCGGGCGCTGGAGACGGCGCAGGCGGAAGGAAAGCCATCGCTGGTGCTGACGTTCGAACCGCATCCCCGCAGCGTATTCGTTCCCGACCAGCCGGTTGACAGGCTGACACCCGCCGCCGAGAAGGCGTCCATCCTGCAAGCGCTCGGATTCGATGCAGTCGTGGAATGCCATTTCACCGCGGCGTTTTCGCAATTGACGGCAGATAACTTCGTCGACCGAATACTCGTCGACGGCCTGGGCGCGAGCCGTATCGTTGCCGGCTTTGACTTCCATTTCGGCAAGGGCAGGCAAGGCGGTCCAGCGTTTTTGATGGCTGCCGGCGAACAGCGTGGTTTCCATGTGACGCTCGTCGATGCCTTCGGCGACGAGGGCGGACAGGCAATTTCCTCGAGCCGCATCCGCGAGCTTTTTGGCGCAGGCGAAGTCGTCGAGGCGGCCGGGCTCCTTGGCTACAGGCATCGCATTCGCGCCACTGTCATTGGCGGAAAGCAACTCGGTCGCACGATTGGCTTTCCGACAGCCAATATGGTGCTTCCGCCCGAAATCCATTTGAAGCACGGAATCTATGCCGTGCGGTTCCGCCGCGCCGACGGCACGCTCTATGACGGCGTTGCCAGCTTTGGCCGCAGGCCCACGGTGGATACCAACGGGGAGCCTTTGCTCGAAACCTATGTGTTCGACTTCAACGGCGATCTTTACGGCGAGACCTGTGCCGTTTCGTTCTTTGGCTATCTGCGTGGCGAGGAAAAATTCGATGGCCTCGAGCCGATGATGCAACAGATCCGGCGTGACGAGGAAGAAGCGCGAGCGCTTCTTCAGGGCGTCAAGCCACTCTCTCCGCTCGACCAGAAGATCAATTTCGATTGAATGTGGCAGGATCGTTTTAAATCAGCAGGAGCAGTGACCAATGATGCGATTGATCGGCATGCTGGATTCGCCCTATGTGCGGCGGGTTGCGATTTCATTGAAAATGCTGGACCTGCCGTTCTCCCACGAATCCGTTTCAGTCTTCAGCACCTTCGTCGCCTTTGCCGAAATCAATCCGGTCGTAAAAGCGCCCACCCTTGTGACGGAACAGGGCGTCGTGCTCATGGATTCCAACCTTATTCTGGAGTATGCCGCGCGCATCGCCGCGCCGGAGCTTGGACTCTCACCCGCAAAGATCGAGCACTTTACGCACGCGCAGCGGATCATCGGCCTCGCGCTCGCCGCTTGCGAAAAGAGCATACAGATCGTTTACGAGCATAGTTTGCGGCCCTCGGAAAAGCGGCATCAGCCCTGGCTCGACCGGGTGCATGGCCAGCTTGCGGAGGCCTTGCGGCTGCTCGAAGCTGAAATCGATCAGGAAAGCTCTTGGATCTTTGGGGATCGTCCGCTCCAGGCGGACATCACCAGCGCCGTGGCTTTCCGGTTTACCAGTGAGATGTTGCCGGACGTCATTGCGGCCGGTGACTACCGCGCTCTCGCGGCGCTATCGCAAAGGGCTGAGGCGACAGAGGCATTTCTTGCTTTCCCATTTAGCTAAGACGGCGATTTGGTAAATTGTTTACCATGTTGATCAATGCAATTTTATCTATCGCCCGATTAGCTACGCATATACGCTTGCCACCTTCCCAGACAGGCTCCTGGAGTTATTTCATGTCTATTCGTCTTGTTAGCGCTCTTGCGAGCGCAATAGTACTTTCAGTTTCGACGACTGCTTTCGCCGATGAATATTATTCCGACAATCAGACCCAGGCGAGTTCACGCGATGACCATTGGTGGTCCGGTGACTGGTACATAACCCTTGGTGCGAAAGGATTTGTCGCACCGAACTATGAAGGAGCAACGGACTACAAGCTGCGCGCGGCGCCTGTTATTTCCATGGGCCGTCCCGGCAGTTCGCTCAAGTTTTCTTCGCTGAATGATAATGCGTCGATCGGCTTCATCGACACGGGCGTATTCCGCGCCGGCGTCACCGGCAAGCTCATTACCGGTCGCGACTCCAGCGACTACGATGAACTGAAGGGCCTGAACGATGTCGACTGGGGTGTCGAACTGGGCGGTTTCGCCGAATTCTACCCCACCGAGAACGTTCGGGGCCGTGTGGAGGTTCGCCGCGGTATTGGCGCGCATGATGGCGTTGTCGCCGATTTCGCCATCGACGCCTTCACGAATCTGACCGATACCGTCCGGGTTTCGGCGGGTCCCCGCGCGACGGTGGCAACGAAGGACTATTTCAGGGAATATTACGGGGTGAATGCCAGCGAGTCCGCGGCATCGGGCCTCAAGCAATATTCGCCGGGCGGCGGGCTGAATTCGCTCGGCATCGGCGGTCAGATTACTTGGCAGACCACCGACAAAATCACGACCAGTGCCTTTGCCGAATATAACCGTTTGATGGGTCCGGCGGCAGATTCGAGCCTCGTGAAGGAGCGCGGCTCGCCCAATCAGGCGACCTTCGGCCTTCAGGCAACTTATCGCTTCGACTTCTCGCTCTGAGGATAGGGACAGGCGCGGCGCGAAGATTATCGCGCCTGCCTCTTTATTCCGCGGGCAGTGATTGATAAAAGCGCGGTCATGAAAAGCGTTTGCCGGCCCTGCGCAAGGTCCATACCTGTTTTGGCGATACGAATTACTGGCCCGGCCTTTCCGCGTTCCTGAAGCTTCGGCTTCGTGGTGCGGAAGGTCCGGGATAGCGCCATTGCGCTTCAATGTGATTGCTGAAATCCCTGCCTGCCGCGATGACGCGCGGGCCTTATACAAGTTGGAAAAATGACCGACACGTCCACGACACTTGACTATTCGAAGACACTTTATCTGCCGCAGACGGATTTTCCCATGCGTGCCGGCTTGCCTGCGAAGGAACCGGAGTTTGTCAGGCGCTGGCAAGACCTCGATCTTTACAGGAAGCTGCGCGAAGACGCGAAGGATCGCCCGCGCTACGTCCTGCATGATGGTCCTCCCTATGCCAACGGCAACATCCACATAGGCCACGCGCTCAACAAAATCCTCAAGGATGTGATCACACGCTCGTTCCAGATGCGGGGCTTTGACTCCAACTACGTTCCGGGCTGGGACTGTCACGGCCTGCCGATCGAATGGAAGATCGAGGAGCAATATCGCGCCAAGGGCAAGAACAAGGACGATGTGCCGATCAACGAGTTCCGCAAGGAATGCCGCGAGTTCGCAACCCACTGGATCAAGGTTCAGTCCGGCGAATTCAAGCGGCTAGGCATCGAGGGCGATTTCGATAATCCCTATACGACGATGGCCTTCCATGCGGAAAGCCGCATCGCGGGCGAGTTACTGAAGTTCGCCATGTCCGGGCAACTCTACCGTGGTTCTAAACCGGTCATGTGGTCGGTGGTGGAGCGCACCGCGCTTGCTGAGGCGGAGGTTGAGTATCAGGATATCGAGAGCGATATGGTGTGGGTGAAATTCCCCGTCGACAGTGGCTCTGGCGACCTCGGTTCGGCCCATGTGGTCATCTGGACGACCACGCCGTGGACGATCCCGGGCAATCGGGCCGTGGCTTTCTCGCCGCGCGTCGCCTATGGGCTCTACGAAGTAGCGGCGGCGGAGAACGATTTTGGCCCGCGTCCCGGCGAGAAGCTGATCTTTGCCGATGCGCTTGCCGAGGAATCGGCGGTGAAGGCCAAGTTGACCTTCAAGCGACTGCGCACGATCACGGCCGATGAGCTAGCTGCGATGACGCTTGCCCACCCGCTCCATGGCTTCGGCGGCGGCTATGATTTTGCCGTGCCGGTGCTTGTCGGCGATCACGTCACCGATGATGCCGGTACTGGCTTTGTGCATACCGCGCCCAGTCATGGCCGCGAGGACTTCGATGCATGGATGAACGCAAGCCGCGAACTCGAGGCTCGCGGAATCTCTGCGGCGATCCCGTTCACCGTGGACGATGCAGGCTTCTACACCAAGGACGCACCCGGCTTCGGTCCGGACCGCGAAGGCGGTGCCGCTCGCGTTATCGACGACAACGGCAAGAAGGGCGATGCCAACAAGTCGGTCATCGAAGAACTCATCGCGCGCGATGCCCTCTTTGCGCGCGGTCGCCTCAAACACAGTTATCCGCACTCGTGGCGCTCCAAGAAGCCGGTCATCTTCCGCAACACGCCGCAATGGTTCGTCTACATGGACAAAGACCTCGGCGACCTGACGACCTTGCGATCGCGCGCACTTGCCGCAATCGACGAGACGCGCTTCGTTCCGGCAGGCGGCCAGAACCGCCTGCGCGCCATGATCGAGGATCGTCCCGATTGGGTTCTGTCGCGCCAGCGCGCCTGGGGCGTGCCCATCTGCGTCTTTGCCGATGAAAACGGCAACGTCCTGAAGGACGACGCGGTCAATGCCCGTATCCTCGCGGCGTTCGAGGAAGAGGGCGCCGACGCCTGGTTTGCCGAAGGCGCGCGCGAGCGCTTCCTCGGAAAAAGGGCCAACGAGCCGTGGACTCGGGTGACGGACATCCTCGATGTCTGGTTCGACTCAGGGTCGACGCATGTCTTTACGCTCGAAGACCGGCCAGACTTGAAGTGGCCCGCCGATGTCTATCTCGAGGGTTCCGACCAGCACCGGGGCTGGTTCCACTCATCGCTGCTCGAAAGCTGCGGCACACGCGGCCGCGCACCTTACAATACGCTCGTCACTCATGGCTTCACCATGGACGAGGAAGGCCGCAAGATGTCGAAGTCCCTCGGCAATACAGTAACGCCGCAGGACGTGATCAAGGATTCGGGCGCCGACATTCTGCGCCTCTGGGTCATGACCACGGACTACTGGGAAGACCAGCGTCTCGGCAAGAACATCATCCAGACGAACATCGATGCCTATCGCAAGCTGCGCAACACGATTCGCTGGATGCTCGGCACGCTCGCCCATGACGAAGGCGACGAGATTGCCTATGCGGACATGCCGGAACTTGAAATGCTGATGCTGCATCGCCTTGCCGAACTGGATGAAGTTGTTCGCGCGGGCTATGACGGTTTCGAATTCAAGCGTATCACGCGCGCCTTGATCGATTTCATGAATGTCGAGTTATCTGCGTTTTATTTCGACATCCGCAAAGATGCGCTTTACTGCGATGCCCCTTCAAGTGTCAGGCGCAAGGCGGCGTTGCAGGTCGTACGGCATCTTTTCGATCGCATCGTCACATGGCTTGCTCCAATGCTGCCCTTCACCATGGAAGAGGCATGGCTCGATCTCCACAAGGACGCCGTTTCGGTGCATCTGGAACAATTCCGTGCGACGCCAGCCGAGTGGAGGAACGACGATCTTGCCGCGAAGTGGCGCAAGGTAAAGGATGTGCGCCGCGTCGTGACCGGCGCTCTCGAACTAGAACGCGCTGACAAACGCATCGGCTCGTCGCTCGAGGCTGCGCCCATTGTCTATATCGCCGATCCGGAATTGCTCGCTGCGGTCACGGACGTCGACATGGCCGAGATCTGCATCACCAGCGCGATCACGATCAGGGGCGAGGCCGGACCTGCCGATGCTTTTGTCACCGACGACGTCAAGGGAGCCGCAGTCGTGCCAGCACGCGCATCAGGCACCAAATGCGCACGCTCGTGGCGTTATACGCACGATGTCGGTTCCGATTCTGCGTACCCGCACGTTTCAGCCCGTGACGCGGCTGCGCTGCATGAATTGGCCAGGCTCGGCAGGCTGGTTGCCTGATGTATAAATGGCGGGGAGACAAGTTCCCCGCCATTGATCTGCTTGAGATTTCTGTTGGCTTGCTAAATACATCCGGTCTCATATAAAAGGCTGCCATTGAACTGCCTGATTTCTGGGGCAGGGCTTTGATCAAGCAAAATTGATTGGCAGATATGCTGCCCGGCTTATCTCTGGAAAGTTGCAAGGATGAATTTGAACGGACGCATAACGGTTCTTGGTGCAATGGTCGGCGCACTGGCGCTTGGCGGCTGCGTCTCGTCACCCACCTATGGTACTGACAAGACTGCGGGCACCCAGCTTCTCGATGACGTCTCCAACATGGCCGCCTTGGGTCCGAAGAAGCGCAACCAGATCGCCTACAATCCGCGCCCCGAACTTGTTCGACCCGCCTCGGGCAAGCCGATGCAATTGCCTGCCCCGCAGGATGCAGTCGAGACCGCCGGCAATCCGGCTTGGCCGGAATCCCCGGAACAGCGCCAGAAGCGTATCCGCGATACGGCAACAGCCAACCAGAACAACCCCGAATTCGTTCCGGAAGTTGCTCCGGATCCGGTGTCCGCGAAGTCGGCCAGCAACAGAACCGAATATGGCTTCTTCAACGACAAGGTTCCGGCGAACCAGGGCAACAAGACCGACGTAGGCGCGGATTTCCGTGCCCGTAAGATGGCTTCGACTGCCGGATCGCCGACTAACCGCCGCTATCTGAGCGAGCCGCCGGTTGAATATCGCCAGCCGGCGGCAACGGCCGCATCCGACCAGCTTGGCGAAGACGAGGCCAAGAAGGAACGCGAGCGCAAGGCCGCCGCCCGCAAGAATAAGGGCTTCAGCTGGAGCAACCTCATCCCCTGGAATTGATTTTACTCAAGTGAACGATTGAGCATCCGCGCGTAGGTGCGCCTAGGGGCTCTGCCCGTTGGGGTTGCATCGTTCATATTGTTGAAACGGATTGCTGAAACGGTGGATGCCTCGATCCGCCGTTTTCGTTTATAAGGGATGGATCGTGTTTCCTTCCAATCGAGGACCGCAACAATTGTTCATCCTGCGATTTCTTGGACTTGTCCTCCTTATCCTTATGACATTGCTGGCGTTTCTTTGGGGCGGGCTGGCGCTTTGGTATCAGCTGCCCTTTGGCGTGGCTGCGACGATAGGCAGCCTCATCCTATGGTTGGCAATCGCCTTTGCCGTACTCTGGCTCGAGTTCAAGAACCGCGTCTGGCGCGCATTGATCGTACTGATTCCGGTCATGGTGGGGCTCGGTTATTGGTGGAGCACGATCAAGCCATCGCTCAACCGGATATGGGCAGATGATGTCGCCCAAACTGCAACCGGCACGCTTAGCGGCAATTACGTGACGCTTTCGAATGTCCGCAATTTTGAGTGGCGCACGACCACTGACTATACGCCGCGCTGGGAAGTCCGCACTTATAGGCTCGACGACCTTGCCACCGCGGACGTGTTCCTCTCTTACTGGTCCAATCCGGCGATCGCGCACACATTGGTCAGTTTCGGCTTCAACAATGGCGAGCACGTGGTCTTTTCAGCCGAGATTCGCAAGGAACGGCATGAGCAGTTCTCGGAGATTGGTGGCTTCTTCAAGGAGTTCGAACTCGCGATGATTGCTGCGGACGAGCGGGATATTATCCGCTTGCGCACGAACGTACGCAAGGAAGACGTCTATCGCTATCAGATCAACCTCAGTCCGGAGACGCGCCAGGCGCTATTCCTGTCTTATCTCGACAGCTCCAACCATCTGGCGACGACGGCAAAATTCTACAATACGATAACCGCAAACTGCACCACGGTCATCTTCAGCATGGCCCGGGCGTTGGCACCGGGGATTCCGCTCGACTATCGCATCGTGTTTTCTGGATATCTTCCAGGCTATCTTTACGATCTCGGGTCGATCGATCACTCAAAACCGCTGGATCAGGTTATCAGGGAGGCTTCGATCAATCAGCGGGCTTTGGCGGCCGATAACGCGCCGGACTTTTCGGCGAAGATCAGGGAACCCGCAAACTAGATTTAAAGCCGCTTGGTACGGAAAAAAGCCTTGAGCATATCTTCGGCTTCCTGCTCCCTGAAGCCCGGATAGACTTCGGGTGCATGGAGACAGGTGGGCTGGTTATAGAACCGTGCGCCGTTCTCGACGCCGCCACCTTTGATGTCCTGCGCACCATAATAGAGGCGCCTGATGCGGGCGAAAGAGATCGCCGCGGCGCACATGGTGCAAGGTTCGAGCGTCACGTATAGGTCGCAGCCTGTAAGCCGCTCGTTGTCGAGGATATGACAGGCCTCGCGGATGACCAGCATCTCGGCGTGGGCTGTCGGATCGCTCATCTCGCGCGTGCGATTGCCGGCGCTTGCGAGGATCGTCCCGTCCTTGACCAGCACTGCGCCAATCGGAACTTCGCCGCGCGTCTCCGCGCGTCTCGCTTCAGCCAATGCCAGGCCCATGGGGTCAGTTTTTTGGTTCACGCCGCGCCGCCGTCCAGAATTTGCTCGCAAGCAAACCTCATAGCTGGTAGTGAGCCCTGCTGAAAGGCTTAACTCCATGACAAGTTCAAATGACAATGACAAGGGCGGCAAACGCCCCTTTGCAAAGCGCAGCTTCGACAAGAAATCGGCTGGTCCTGCCCGTGGCGGACGCGCCGTTCCGCGCAAATTCGATGACGCTCCCGCCGCCGCGGAAGAGGGCGAGCGCATTGCCAAGCGTCTGGCGCGGGCGGGCATAGCCTCCCGCCGTGAAGCCGAAACGATGATCGCCGCGGGCCGCGTTTCCGTCAACGGCCGGCGCCTCGACAGCCCTGCAATCAACGTCAAGCGCAGCGACCGGATCGAAGTGGATGGCAAGCCGCTGCCCGAAAAGGAGCGCACCCGCCTCTGGCTTTACCACAAGCCCGCCGGCCTCGTGACGACCAATCGCGATCCAGAAGGCCGCCAGACCGTGTTTGAATCGCTGCCGAAGGATATGCCACGGGTTCTTTCCGTTGGCCGTCTCGATATCAACACTGAGGGCCTCTTGCTCCTGACGAATGATGGCGGGCTGTCGCGGGCGCTCGAATTGCCATCGACCGGTTGGCTGCGCCGCTACCGCGTGCGCGCCCATGGATCGATCACGCAGGAAAAGCTCAATGCGCTGAAGGATGGAATCGCGGTCGACGGCGTGTTCTACGGAGCGATCGAAGCGACGCTCGAGCGTGAACAGGGCTCCAACGTGTGGATCATGGTTGGCCTCAGGGAAGGCAAGAACCGTGAAGTCAAGAATGTACTCGGCGCGCTGGGTCTTTCGGTGAACCGCCTGATCCGCATTTCCTATGGACCGTTCCAGCTGAGCGATCTGCCGGAAGGCGCCGTGCGCGAGATGAAGGGTCGCACGCTGCGCGATCAGCTCGGTGAACGCTTGATCGAGGAATCGGGAGCCGATTTCGACGCGCCCATCATCAACGTTTTCTCAAACGAGGCAGTGAAGGGCGAGTTGGCGCAGCCGATGAGTGATGCCCGCGAGCGCCCGACACGCGGGTCGTCCGAGTGGATATCGAGCGCTCCCGTCGCCAAGCGGCGCCCGCCACGCAAGTCCGCCGATGAGAAGCGCGAGGAATCCCTGTCGCGCCTGACCACCGATCGCAGCGAACGGCCGGTTCGCGCCCCCCGCGACGAGGACCGCAAACCGCGTTCGCCGCGTGCTGCAGCTCCGAGGGCTCGTCGCGGCGGAAACGAAGAAGAAATTCCGTCGCGTGCTGGTCGTACGGCCAATGTCTGGATGGCGCCGGGCGCCCGCCCCCTTGGCAAGCCCAAGGCAAGAGCGGAAGAGAAGCGCGGCGAGAGCCGAGGCGAAAAGCCACGACGTTTTGGCGAAAGTGCGCCGCGTTCGCGCGATGAGCGACCGGGCGAGGAACGCTCGTTCGGAAGCCGCCCGGGTGGCGGCGAGAAGCGTCGTCCTTATTCGCCTCGGCCGTTTTCCAGTGACGATTCGGGCTCGGAAAGGCCAAAACGTGCGTTCGACTCCGGTCGTTCGGAGGGCGAGCGTCCGGCTCGGCCGCCGCGCGTCGGCAAGCGCGAACGCGCCGAGTTGAAAGAGCGCGAGGCGCGCGGCGACAAGCCGTTTCAGTCCGAACGACAGGACCGCTCGGATCGTCCCTATGGCACAAGCGGCAAGCCAACACGCGGTTCAGCCAAGAGCGGCGATCGTCCCTATGGCGGAGGCAAGCCGCGCGGCGATTCATCGGGGAGCGGCGGACGGCGCGGGCCTGGTGGTCCAGGTGGCTCCCGACCACCACGTGGCAGCAAGCCGCGGGGCTGATCGTGCGTGTAGTCGGCGGTAGATTTCGCGGACGTTCCCTTGCAACGCCGGCTTCCAATGCGATCCGGCCAACCACGGACCGCACGCGCGAAAGCCTCTTCAATGTCCTCGTCCACAACTACCCGGAGAAGTTCGAGTCGACGCGGGTCCTCGACCTTTTTGCCGGCACCGGCGCGCTCGGGCTCGAAGCAATGTCGCGCGGTGCGCGCTATGGCGTGTTCATCGAGGAATCGACCGAGGGAAGGGGACTGATCCGCACCAATGTCGAAGCCTTCGGGCTTCTCGGCAATACCAAGATTTTTCGCCGGGACGCGACGAAACTCGGCGAGGCGGGGACCATCGAGCCGTTTGATCTTGTCTTTGCCGATCCCCCATATTCGAAGGGCCTTGGCGAACTGGCGTTCAGGTCCGCGCTTGATGGCGGCTGGTTGAAGAATGACACCTTGCTGGTTCTCGAAGAAGAGGCCGATGCGATGGTCGAACTCGATGCGCGGTTCTCGGTTGTCGAGGAACGGCCCTATGGCGGAACAATCATTCGGCTTGTCACATTGAAGACGTAAACAGCGGGATTGTATCGCAATCCTGAAAAACAGTACTGGACCGATTTCAATGACTTCGACGTTGCGCCGCACATTTGCGGCATTTGTTTTGATGGGCGCGCTCGCCGGCCTGGGCATTCACGCGCCTGCATATGCCGAAACGACTGCGCAAACGCCCGCCACGACGGCTGCGAGCAAGGATGACGTCTCGTCGTTCTACCTCGACAATGGCCTCGAAGTGGTGGTGATCCCCGACCATCGCGCGCCGGTGGTAACGCATATGCTGTGGTATCACGTCGGTTCGGCCGACGAAGAGCCCGGAAAATCGGGCATTGCGCATTTTTTTGAACACCTGATGTTCAAGGCGACCAAGACCTATCCGGCGGGCGAGTTTTCCCGCAAGGTCGCCGAGATCGGCGGCCAGGAGAATGCCTTCACCTCCTATGATTATACGGCCTTCTATCAGCAGGTTTCGCCACAGGCGCTCGAAATGGTCATGACCTACGAGGCTGACCGGATGGAAAACCTGATCCTCAATGACGATGTTGTGAAGACCGAGCGCGACGTTGTTCTCGAAGAGCGCCGTTCGCGTACAGACAGCAATCCGGGTGCGCTTCTGGCCGAAGACGTTAACGCCACGCTCTACCAGAACCACCCGTACCGCATGCCGGTCATCGGCTGGTTGCATGAGATGGAGAAGCTCAACCTCAAGGATGCGTTGGCATTCTACGAAAAATACTACACGCCCAACAATGCGACCCTTGTCGTTTCGGGTGACGTCGATCTGGCTACCGTCAGAGCCCTGGCGGATAAAACCTACGGCAAGGTCCCCCGCCGGGCTGAACCCGGTAAGCGGGACCGGCCGCAGGAGCCGGAGCAGAATACCAAGCGCACGGTTTCCATGGCGGATCCGCGCGTATCGCAGCCGAGTTTCCAGAAAATGTGGCTTGCGCCCTCCTACACGAACGCGAAGCCCGGTGAGGCGGAAGCGCTTGACCTCTTGAGCGAAATTCTCGGCGGATCCTCGCGCAGCCGCATCTATCAGGCGCTGGTGGTCAAGGACGGATCGGCGGCAAGCGCCGGCGCCTTCTACCAGGGGGGATCACTCGACGATGGCAGTTTCGGTGTCTATGGTTCGCCGCGCGGCTCGGCAACCCTAAGTGATGTCGAAGCCGGCATCGACGCGCAGATCGCCCGCATTATCAAGGATGGTGTCACGGAAGAAGAACTGGAAAAGGCGCGCAATCGCTTTTTGAAGAGCATGATCTTTGCCCGTGATAGCCAGGCTGGAATGGCACGCATCTACGGTTCGACCCTTTCAACTGGGCAGACGATCAAGGACATCCAGGAATGGCCGGATCGCATCAAGGCGGTAAAGGTTGCCGACATTCAGGCGGTGGCAAAGCGATATCTCGTCGATAGCCGCTCCGTTACCAGCTATTTGATGCCGGAAGACGGCAAACCCGATGTGCCTGCAGACGTGGAGGCGGCGCCCGGTACCGCCGAACAAGAGCAGCCGCAAACGCCTGCCGAAGGAGTCGTCCAATGATTCGTGTCGTTACCCCAATCACGAGGCGGCTCGCGGCAACTTTCTTGTTAATCTTCCTTGCCGTCGTCCCCGGCTATGCAGTCGAAATTAAAGAAGTGGTCTCGCCGAAAGGAATACGTGCCTGGCTGGTGCAGGACGATTTTGTGCCGCTTGTTTCCATGCGGTTTGCTTTCAAGGGTGGTTCGGCCCAGGACCCGAAGGGCAAGGAAGGTCTTGCGAATCTGATGACCGGGCTCTTTGACGAAGGCGCTGGCGAACTCGATTCCAATTCGTTCCAGGACAAGCTTGACGATGTCGGCGCGGAGATGAGCTTTACCGCCGATGACGACGATATTATCGGCTCGATCCGAATGCTGTCCGACAAGCGGGATGAAGCAGTTGATCTGCTGACGCTGGCAGTCAACAAGCCACGCTTCGATCGGGAGCCGATCGACCGGATTCGCCAGCAGATCGTTGCCGGCATCAAAGCTTCTGAGCGCAATCCCAATACCATCGCCGGACGCAAATTCGCCGAGGCGCTTTATGGCGATCATCCCTATGGTCGCCAATCGGAGGGAACCGAAGCTAGTCTGATGAGCATCACTCACGATGACCTCGCAACCTTCCACAAGCGCATTTTCGCCAGGGATAACCTGATCGTCGGTGTCGTGGGGGCGATCAGCCCGGAAGAACTGATGCCGCTCCTCGACAAGGTCTTCGGCGATTTGCCTGAAAAGGCCGAGCTTGAGCCGGTCAGCGATGCCGAACTCGCCTTCGGCAAGACCACGCAAGTTGACTACGCTCTTCCGCAGACGTCGATCTCGATGGTCTATCCAGGCGTACGCCGCAAGGACTCTGATTTCTTCGCGGCCTATATCATGAACCATATTCTCGGTGGCGGCACTTTCTCTTCGCGGATTTACAATGAGGTTCGCGAAAAGCGTGGCCTTGCCTATTCGGCCGGATCCAATCTCGCCAACCGAGATCATATGGCTGCCTTGATGATCTCGACGGCAACGCGGGCCGATAGGGCCAGCGAAACACTGCAAATACTCAAGGCCGAAGTTGCGAAGATGGCCAAGGACGGACCGACGGAGGAAGAGCTTGCCGAAGCGAAGAAATACCTGGTCGGTTCCTATGCGGTGAACAATCTCGACTCCTCGTCTGCCGTAGCCAGCACACTTGTGGGACTGCAGGATGAAAATCTCGGCCGCGACTACATCGACAAGCGAGCCGATCTCATCAATGCTGTGACACTGGACGAAGTGAAGGCAGCGGCGAAGAAACTGCTGTCAACGGAGCCGGCGATCCTGATCGTCGGTCCGCCGCTCTCGTAGGAAACAGGTTTATGGCAGCGCGCGAACTTGCTCAAGGGAACGACTCGGCGGGCTTGGATGGCCTATCGCGCCCTCCTACCTTCGCCATTGCCTTTGGCGGCGGTGGGGCCAGAGGCATTGCCCACATCAACGTCATAGAGGCCTTGGATGAACTGGGCATCAGGCCGACGGCAATCTCAGGTTCCTCAATCGGCGCGATCATGGGCGCAGGCATGGCGGCGGGCATGTCGGGCGCCGAAATCCGCGAATATGCGGTCGCCATACTCTCAAAGCGTGGGGAGATCGCCGCGCGGCTCTGGAAGCTTCGTCCGGCGAGTTTCGGCGAGATGTTCGGCGGCGGATTTCGCCTCGGCCAGTTCAATATCGAGAAAGTCCTGAAGCACTTCCTTCCCGAGCGCATTCCCGGAACGTTCGAGGAACTCGAGGTCCCGCTCAGCGTCACCGCCACCGATTTTTATGGCCAGCGCGAAGTCGTGATGGCCGAAGGCGATCTTTACAACGCTGTCGCCGCTTCCGCGGCGATACCCGCCTTGTTCCGGCCGGTACGACGTGAAGATCGCATCCTGATTGACGGCGGTATCTATAATCCCGTGCCTTTCGATCATCTGATGGACAAGGCGAGGTTCGTCATCGCCATTGATGTTGTTGGCGGGCCGGAAGGCGACATAGGCCGGTCTCCTTCGTCAATCGAGGCGATGTTCGGTGCAAGCCAATTGATGATGCAGTCGATCATCGCGACGCGCTTGCGAACCCAGGCGCCTGCGATCTTCCTGCGTCCAAGCGTGGCGCGGTTTGGGGTTCTTGATTTTCTCCGGATCGAACAGGTGCTCGAAGAGTCTGCAGGTATCAAGGACGAACTGAAACGTGCGGTCGATGCGGTAATCACCTATGCCGATCGTGGCGGCGATGGCGGTGAGGCGTAGGGTGCAATAGAGTTCCGCGCGCGACGATTGTTCGGCCGGCCTGCCTTGATAGCCCCAAATTTGCACCATATAGGAAGGGTGCATCAGCACGTCACTGCAATCTTTCATGAAATCAGGTATGAAAATGACCGAGCCGGTAAACTCCAGCGAATTTCTAGACAATGCGGCCGCGCTCGTCGAAGCGGCAAAAAGGGCCGGTGCCGATGCGGCCGATGCAGTGGTGGTTCGCTCGCGTTCGGCCGGGGTGAGCGTGCGGCTCGGAAAGGTCGAATCGACCGAGTCCTCCGAGAGCGACGAGTTTTCCTTGCGCGTTTTTGTCGGTCAGAAGATCGCCAGCATATCTGCGAACAGCGGGGCCGACCCGAAAGTCCTCGCAGAGCGCGCCGTTGCCATGGCGAAGGTCTCGCCGGACGACGCCTTTGAAGGCCTGGCAGCATCCGAAAATCTCGCCCGGAGTATACGCGACCTCGATCTTTACGATCCGACAGTCATTGATGCGGCGCAGTTGACAGAGGCAGCCCTTGCGACGGAAGCGGCCGCCCTTGCCGTCGATGGCGTTACCAATTCCGGCGGCGGCTCGGCATCTGCTGGCATGGGCGGGCTGGTTCTTGTTACGTCGGGAGGCTTTGCCGGGCAGTATATGGGTTCGCGTTTTTCACGCTCCGTCAGCGCAATTGCCGGCAGCGGGACCGCGATGGAGCGCGACTATGATTTCTCTTCGCGCATTTTCTACGATGCGCTCGAAGATGCTGCCGCCATCGGGCGCTCGGCCGGCGAACGTGCCGTCAGGCGCCTCGATGCCCGACAGGCGGCAACCGGCCGCGTAAGCGTGGTCTTTGACCCGCGTGTCGCCCGTGGCATCGCCGGCCATGTCGCCAGTGCGATCAATGGTGCATCCGTCGCTCGCAAGACAAGCTTCCTCAAGGACCGCATGGGCGAGAAGATCTTGAATGAGGCGATCAACGTTCACGATGATCCTTTGCGCGTTCGCGGTCCCTCGTCCCGTCCGTTCGATGGAGAGGGCATCGAGGGTATTCCCCTGACGATGATCGAAAACGGCGTGCTGAAACACTGGTTCCTCTCGACGTCGACCGCAAAGGAGCTTGGTCTTGCGACCAATGGCAGGGGGGTGCGTTCGGGCTCGACGGTCACGCCTGCCTCGACCAATTTTTCGATCGAGCCCGGAGAGAAGTCGCCGCAGGACCTCATCCGCGACGTCGGCACGGGATTTTACGTGACCGAAGTGTTTGGTCATGGTGTCGACATGATCACCGGCGAATACAGCCGCGGCGCTTCGGGCTTCTGGATCGAGAATGGTGAGCTTGCCTATCCGGTCAGTGAAGTGACGATTGCGTCCAACCTCAAGGACATGTTCCTTAATCTTACGGCGGCAAACGACATCGATCGCAATTTCGGCATTGCCAGCCCGACACTCGTTATCGAAGGCATGACACTTGCCGGCAAGTAAGCGCAATCAGGACGATCTGGAACTGATCAGGCAAGCCGCCGAAGGAGCGGGCCGGATTGCTTTGTCTTATTTCCGGCAGGCGCCGCAGGTCTGGATGAAGACCGGCAATTCGCCGGTTACCGAAGCCGATCTCGCGGCCGACAAATATCTGAAGGATATGCTGCTGACGGCCCGCCCTGACTATGGGTGGATTTCCGAAGAGACCCATGATGAGCGCGCCGCTTCGCCGCGTCAGCGGTTCTTCGTTGTCGATCCGATTGATGGAACGAGGGCCTTCATCGAAGGGGCCGACGTGTGGTGTGTCAGCGTCGCCGTCATCGAGAACGGCCGGCCGGTTGCGGGCGTCCTCGATTGTCCGGCGCGCAACGAAATCATCATGGCCGTCCCGAATGGCGGCGCGACGCAGAACGGCACCCCGATCCACGTCGATGCGGAACACCGGCCCTATAAGGTCGCAGGACCAGCCGCATTCATCAAACGGCTGCCGGAACATTTCCTCACGTCCATCGAACACATGCCCTATGTCGCATCGCTCGCCTATAGAATTGCAATGGTGGCGCGCGGTGATATCGCAGGGACGTTCGTGCGCCCCAGTTCGCATGACTGGGACCTCGCGGCGGCCGACCTCATCCTCTCGGAGGCGGGTGGCCAGGTCGTCGCGGCGGACGGAAAGCCACTTATCTACGGCTTGACGAATACAAGTTCGGGCGACTACCGGCACAACGCGCTCGTCGCCGCAAGCGGGCTACTCATGGATAACATGTTGGACGTTGTCGCCGAAACCGCCTTCGGATAAACAGACAGCAATCTTCTCGATCATTTGGACAGGCACATGAGCGAAAACACTTCGGATCAAAAACAGCTGCTTCACCTCGTCTTTGGCGGTGAACTCAAAAAACTGGGCGGCGTCCAGTTTCGCGATCTCGACAAGCTCGACATCGTCGGCATTTATCCGGATTTTGCCTCGGCGCAGCGCGCCTGGAAGTCAAAGGCGCAAGCGACGGTGGACAATGCCCATATGCGCTATTTCATTGTCCACATGCACCGATTGCTGGACCCGGCAACGGGCAAGGCAGACTGACCGCGCTCGCGAGGTCGGATCGACGTATGACAGAACAGAATTCAGCAACGGCCAAGGCGCCTCGCCGCAAAGCTGGGGTGCTCAAGCGCTTCTGGCGGTCGATACGCGGCCCGCTCGCGAATTCGCCCATCGTTCGCAGCCTGATTGTATGGCTGATCACGCAGTTTTTCCGGCTGGTGAATATCACCAATCCACGGCTCAAGGGCTCATCGGACCTCGAGGACATGAAGCGCGGCGGTGAACCGTTTATCGCGGTCGCATGGCATGGGCAACATTTGATGGCGCCGTTTCTCATGCCGCGCGGCGTTCGCTTCGTTGCGATGTTTTCGAAGAGCAAGGATGCAGAACTCAATGCACGCGTTGCCGAGCGCTTCGGCGTCGAGATCGTTCGCGGCTCAGGTGGAAGGGACCGCTCGAAGGGTACGGAAAAAGGCGGCGCGCGGGCCCTCCTTGTCTTGAAGAAGGCGTTGGCCGAGGGCAAGACGGCCGCCATGATCGCGGATATCCCGCATGGAACGCCGCGCGACTCTGGCCCTGGTGTCATTCTCCTTGCCAAACTGTCCGGCCGGCCGATCCTGCCGATATGTTATCTGACGACGCGTCGAAAAGTTCTGGAGAAGAGTTGGGACAAGACCACGATTCCCTTGCCATTCGGCAAATCGGGGTTGATTGTCGGCGACCCTATCTTTGTTCCCGAAGATGCAGATGAAGCAATGCTCGAAGCCAAGCGTGTCGAATTGACCGATAGTTTGAACGCGAACACGAAGCGCGTGCATGAACTCGTGGACGGCGCGGCATGAGCGAAAAATGGGCACGCCTGGTCCTCGGCACCTACCGCTGGCTTGGCGCGGCAACATTTCCCATCGTCGGCGCTTATGTTGCTTTCCGCGCCAGCAAGGGCAAGGAGGAGCGTGGCCGCCACGGTGAACGCTATGGTGCTGCAAGTGTAGCGCGGCCATCGGGACCGCTCATCTGGGTTCATGCGGCGAGTGTTGGCGAGACGTCCGCGGTCACCCCGCTCGTCGAGGCCATCGTCGACATGGACATTCATGTCGTCCTGACAACCGGCACGGTGACTTCGGCGAAGATGGTGCAGGAGCGGCTCGGTGACCGGGTCATCCACCAATATGTGCCGCTTGATCTCAAGCCAGCTGTCGATCGCTTTCTGACGCATTGGCAGCCTGACCTCGCCATCATCTGCGAATCCGAGATTTGGCCCATGACGATCCTCGAGCTTGGCACCAGGCGGGTACCGCAGGTGCTCGTCAATGGACGCATGTCGGACCGGTCCTTCGCCAATTGGCACAAGCGCCCGTCGATTGCTGAAGCGCTGTTCGAGAACCTCGCCCATGTCGTTGCGCAATCGGATCTCGACGGCGAAAGGTTCCGCGCGCTCGGCGCAAGGCCGGTGACCGTATCTGGCAACCTCAAGGTTGATACGGCCGTGCCGCCAGTGAACAATGCGGAGCTTCTGGCGATGCAGCGCATGATTGGTGCGCGCAAGACTTGGGCAGCGATTTCGACTCATCAGGGCGAAGAAGAAATCGTCGCGCAGGTCCATCATATGCTTAAGGCGCGCCATCGCGATCTCTTGACGATCATCGTGCCGCGCCATCCCGACCGTGCGCCGGCAATCGCTGAAGCGATCGAGAAAATGGGATTGAAGGTTGCGCTGCGCAGCCGGGCAGACCAAATCGAACCCGACACCGATATCTATCTCGGTGATACGATCGGCGATATGGGGCTTTACCTGCGCCTTACGGAGATCGCGCTCGTTGGCCGGTCGCTCACTGCGCAGGGCGGGCAGAATCCGCTCGAACCAGCCATGCTCAAATCCGCCATTCTTTCGGGTCGCAATGTCCAGAACTTCCGGGATTCCTACCAGCGGCTCATCAAGAACGGCGCGGCAAAACTTGTCCGCGACAAGGACATGCTGGCAGGCGCGGTGAACTACCTCTTTAATAACCCCGAGGAACGGCAGGTCATGATCGAAGCTGGCCTGAAGACCGTCGAAGACATGCGCGGGTCGCTGGATCGTACCTTGACGGCGCTTGAGCCCTTCATCCAGCCGCTCGTTCTCCAGGCTCGGCTGAGCAATCGCGAAAGCGGCTGGAAATGATGAGCGAAGCGCCTCCCTTCTGGTGGGAAAAGCCGGATTGGCGGGCCTGGGCTCTGAGCCCGTTTTCCATGCTTTATGGGGAGGTGGCCGGGCGTCGGATACGACGGGCCAAACCACCTACGGTTCCGGTGCCGGTCTTGTGCATCGGCAATTTTATAGTAGGCGGCGCGGGAAAGACGCCGACTTCGATTACCTTTGCCAAGGCGGCGACCGCGTTGGGTCTGACGCCCGGCATCGTGTCGCGCGGTTATGGCGGGACGTTTTCAGGTTTGCACCGGGTCGACCCCGGCCACGACAGCGCACGCCTCGTCGGCGACGAGCCCTTGCTGCTGGCGCGGTACGCATCCGTCATCGTGTCTTCGCACCGTTATGCGGCGGCACAGGCGCTGCAGCAATCCGGATGCGATTTCATCATCATGGACGATGGGTTTCAGAGCGCCCGCTTGCATTTCGATTTTGCATTGATGGTCGTCGATGCTGGCCGCGGCGTCGGCAACGGTCATGTCTTGCCGGCCGGACCCCTGCGTGCACCGCTGATCGACCAGCTCATCAGGACCGATGCGGTGCTAAAAGTCGGTACCGCCAATGGCGCCGATCGGCTCGTGCGCAATGCGGCACGCGCGGCAAAGCCGATCTATGAAGGCGTTCTCAAGCCGGTCTCAACGTCTGAGATAGCCGGCAAACGGTTGCTCGCCTTTGCCGGCATCGGCGATCCTTCGAAGTTCTTCAAGACGCTTGGAGAGGCGGGCGGAGTTGTCGAGCAAGCACGGGCTTTTCCCGACCACCATCCCTACACCGAAGAAAACATCAGCGAGCTTGCGCAGGCCGCCGATCGGGACGGTCTCATCCCCGTTACCACGACAAAAGACCTGGTACGCCTCCTGGATGGCAGTCCAGCGGCCAAGTCCTTTGCAGGCCGTACAACCGTGTTGGAGGTTGAACTCGTGTTCAGCCAGTCCGACGCGCCGGCGCGCATCATCCGTGAGACGCGCGACCGCGCCCGCCATCGGCGGCTCGGTGCTTCATAGTATGCCTGGAAACCTCTTGTTGATCCTTGGGGGCGCTTCGCGCATCGGAATGTTGAGGCTCGTCCCCGTCGTCTGGCTGTAAAGCCGGTCATTCGAGAAGAGTGTCCCACCGGCGCGGGTGATTTCGACGCCAAGCGCAACACGCGTAGAGGCCGCGGCCGGAACCCTGATCTCATAGGCTACCGGGAAGGTACCGTTTCTGTTTAGCGTAAAACTTGTGCGGGCCAATCGCGGCATGGGCGCCGAGTTTCCCCGGCTGGCGTCGTAGGCAGTAACAAAGACGATGGAGCTCGCGGTCAGGCGCGCATATGGCGGTCCTTGCAGATAGCCGCGAATAGTCTTCGCCGGTCCGCTATAGGCCGGGACGTTGCTGGTCGTATCCGTGGTGCAACCACCCAGGAAAATTCCGGCCGCGACGAGATTGAACAAGGGTGCGCGGCGGGTCAGCATGTCGGTCAGCCTTTGCTTCGACTACGCAGATCGGGGTTCAACTGAAGCTCGTGCTCGAGCGAAATGCGCGCATCGGCATAGGCCTCCTGGCGCGCAACGCTCCAGTATTTGAGCTCGTCGAGCGGAATCTTCTCGGACGTCACGGCGCAAAGAACATAGGAGCCCGGCGACAGCACCTGAAAGTCGCCGTCGAGATAACGAATTTTGGCTTCGCGCGAGCCCGGTCCTTCAAATCTGTTCATTTTATGCCGATGTTTCCAGTCGATGATTTGTTCATTTACGGCTGAGACCCTTGGGCGGTCAAGCATCGCGAAGTACAAGAACGCTTTACCGGCGGCCGAACAACCGCTCGATATCCCTGAGCTTCAGTTCGATATATGTGGGCCGTCCGTGATTGCAGGTGCCCGAGCCTGGTGTTTCTTCCATCTGCCGCAAGAGCGCGTTCATTTCCTCCGGCTTAAGGCGCCGTCCGGACCGGACCGAGCCGTGGCAAGCCATGGTGGCGGCGACGTGGTCGAGGATCCCTTTCAGGCCATTGGACGTATCGTGCTCGGCAATTTCGTCAGCAAGATCGCGCACAAGCTGCTGTGCGTCTATCTCGCCGAGCATGGAAGGGGTCTCGCGTACCGCAATCGCCCCCGGGCCGAAGGGTTCAATGCCGAGACCGAAGCGCGCCAGCGTCTCGGCGTGCACTGCCAGCCGCTCCACATCCTCTTCCGGAAGATCGACGATCTCCGGAATGAGGAGCATCTGGGCGGGAAGCGGCCGCGAGTGCAAGGCTGTCTTGAGCGCCTCGTAGACGAGACGCTCATGCGCCGCATGCTGGTCGACGATGATGAGGCTATCCTCGGTCTGCGAGACGATGTAGTTGGCATGCACCTGTGCCCGCGCAGCGCCCAGAGGCGCTGAAAGCAATTCCCTCGGAACTTCGTCCAAGGAACCGCGCGCATCGGCTGCGATCGCTGCCGCGCCATCATAGAGAAACGGCTGTGCTCCCTCGGAAAAGCCGCTACTGGCGGGCACTGGGCGTTCCGTTTCCAACGGGCGGTATAGGGATCGTTCAACGGAATAATTCTGATTGACGGCGGCATTGCCACGCCAAGCCTGATGCGCCGGCGTAGGGCGGGCTGATTCGGCGCCGCCGAGCCTGAATGCATTCAGCATCGCATCGGCGCCGCTGGTTGCCGCGCGAATGCCCGATTGACCCAGCGCCTCGCGGATCGCACCAACGATCAGGCCGCGCACGAGACCTGGATCGCGGAAGCGCACGTCCGCCTTTGCAGGGTGTACATTCACATCCACCAAGGCTGGATCGATGTTGAGAAAAAGGACGACCACGGGGTGGCGGTCACGTGCGATCACATCGGCATAGGCGCCGCGTATCGCTCCCCATATTTGCTTGTCGCGCACCGGCCGGCCATTCACATAGGCGAATTGATGCAAGCTGTTGCCGCGGTTGAAAGCCGGGATACCGGCAAATCCTGTCAGGCGCACCCCATCACGTTCCGCGTCGATCGCGATGGCGTTTTCAGGAAATTCCCTGCCAAGCACCTGCGAGATGCGCTCCAGCATCCCTGACGATCCCGGGCCGGTCGCCGCAAGGTCAATAGGCGTCCGGTCGCTGCCCGCAAGGGAGAACCGGATGTGCGGAAAGGCAATTGCGATGCGCTTGACGACATCGCTTATCGCCGAAGCTTCGGCCCGGTCGGTCTTCATGAATTTCAGGCGCGCTGGCGTCGCAAAGAACAGGTCGCGGACTTCCGCGATCGTGCCGCCATTCATCGGCGTTGGCCGAGGTCCCTCCTGGCGTCCACCATGGACACTGATTTCATAGCCGGAATCAGCTTTAGCCGTCCGCGACCTGAGTGAGAGGCGTGAAACGGAGCCGATCGAGGGCAGGGCCTCACCGCGAAAGCCTAGCGCCCGAATGTCATGGACATTGTCCGTAAGTTTCGACGTACAGTGACGCGATACCGCAAGGGCAAGTTCATCGGAACCGATGCCTGAGCCGTTGTCGGTGATGCGGATAAGGTTTTTGCCCCCGCCCGCGGTGACGACCTCGATGCGCGTTGCACCCGCATCGATCGAATTTTCGACGAGTTCCTTGACCACGCTCGCCGGGCGTTCGATGACTTCGCCGGCCGCGATCTGGTTGATGATGGTCTCGGTGAGCTGCTTGATGGGCATTGCAAAATCTATAGTGGATTCGGGTCGGCCGGGAAATCCGTTGACGGCCCGCGTCCCCCGGAAAATCGTCTCCTAAGCCTACGAGTCTGGTGGAGCTTTGAATTTGACGTTCGAGACGGGCCCTCACGTCGAATGGGTCGAATGTCAAATTCGCTCCACTAGCCATCGGATCAGGTTTGATGATAGGTCTTCCGGCATATCTAAGGAGGAAAAACAATCATGGCCAATTCCAAGCCGTCCTTTGTCTGGACTGATCCCTTTCTCTTGGAAGATCAATTGACCGAAGACGAACGGATGATCCGCGATAGCGCCCGGGCCTTTGCTCAAGGCGAACTTCTCCCGCGCATCGAAGAGGCCTATCTCGAAGAGAAGACTGATCCTGCGCTTTTCCGGATGATGGGCGAGTCCGGCCTTCTCGGCGTAACACTTCCCGAGGAATATGGCACGGCGGGCGCGTCGTATGTCGCATATGGCCTCGTCGCGCGTGAGGTCGAGCGCGTCGACAGCGGCTATCGCTCGATGATGAGCGTTCAGTCCTCACTCGTCATGTATCCCATCTATGCCTACGGATCAGAGGAGCAGCGCCAAAAATACCTGCCGAAGCTTGCCTCCGGCGAGTGGATCGGCTGCTTCGGGCTGACCGAACCCGACGCCGGTTCTGACCCCGCCGGAATGAAAACTCGTGCGGAGAAGGTTGCCGACGGTTACCGCCTTTCCGGGTCCAAGATGTGGATCTCCAATTCGCCGATCGCGGATGTGTTCGTTGTCTGGGCGAAATCCGATGCGCATGACGGACAGATCCGCGGCTTTGTTCTCGAAAAGGGTATGAAGGGCCTCTCGGCCCCGAAGATCGGCGGCAAGCTGTCGCTGCGCGCTTCGATTACCGGCGAAGTGGTCATGGACGGTGTCGTTGTCGGCGAAGAGCATTTGCTGCCGAACGTCTCGGGCCTCAAGGGACCCTTCGGCTGCCTCAACCGCGCCCGCTACGGCATTTCCTGGGGTGTCATGGGCGCCGCCGAAGACTGCTGGCAGCGGACAGTGCAGTACGGGCTAGACCGCAAGCAATTCGGCCGGCCGCTGGCCGCAACGCAGCTTTTTCAGAAAAAGTTCGCCGATATGCAGACGGAAATTACGCTCGGTCTGCAGGCCTCGTTGCGCGTAGGCCGTTTGTTCGACGAGGGCAAAGTCGCGCCGGAAATGATCAGCCTGGTCAAGCGCAACAATTGCGGCAAGGCCCTGGACATTGCGCGCATGGCCCGCGACATGCACGGCGGCAACGGCATACAGATCGGCTATCATGTGATGCGCCACGCCCAGAACCTCGAAACGGTCAACACCTATGAGGGTACGCACGACGTGCATGCGCTGATCCTCGGCCGCGCTCAGACCGGCATTCAAGCGTTCTTCTGAAGCGTACTTTCGTCGAATGGACTTCGGTGCAAGCCTGTTGTATCGAAGTCCGGTAAGGACACCGCTCCTAGATCAAGCACGCGCACCGCCGCCTCTGCCTACCATTCGAGGAGTGAGCGATGAGTCAATCGAATATCCATACTGTTACTTTCGGGCGCGTTGCCCCAGGCCTTCCCGTTAAAGATATACAGGCCGCATGCGCCTTTTATTGCGAAGTCCTCGGTTTTCAGAAGGTCTTCGAGAACGGCAGCCCGACCGGCTTCATGGTCCTGAAAAAGGATGCCGCCGAGATTCACCTTAACCAGGTCCGCAATCCCGTCGCGACGACCACGAACGCTCTCCACATGTTCGTCGATGATATAGCGACGCTTTACGAGATCTGCGAGGCGAAGGGAGTCCGCATCATCAAATCCTTGAAAGACAAGGATTATGGGCAGCGTGCGTTCGTCTTCGCCGATCCGGACGGAAATCGCATCGACGTCGGACAGCGGATTTAGTCCGGTCTCACCCCTCTCGCTGCGCGATCAGCTTGTCCACGGCGGCAAGCAGGATGCAAAGGGCGATGCCTTCCGAGGCCAACCGAACCTCTTGAAGCGATGGAAAAGTCGGCGCAAGCCGCAGCGTGCTGTCATTGGGATCGCGTCCATAGGGAGAGGTCGCGCCGGCTGGCGTCAGAACGACGCCGGCCTCGCGGGCAAGCTCTACCACATCGCGTGCCGTACCATGCATTGCATCGACGCAGATGAAGTAGCCGCCGTCAGGCTTCGTCCACTGTGCAACGCCAGTACCGGCGAGGCGGGATTCCAGGGCTTCGATGACCGAATCGAATTTCGGAGCTATGAGGGCGCGGTGCGCATCCATATGCCGGTTGAGGCCATCCATGTTCTTGAGAAAGCGCACATGCCGCAATTGATTCAATTTGTCGGGTCCGATGGTGCGCTTGCCGGCACGGGCGAGATACCATTTTACGTTTGCCGCAGACGACGCGAACAAGGCAAGGCCGGCGCCGGCGAGCGTGACCTTTGAAGTCGATGCAAAGACGAAGGCGCGGTCGGCATGATTGGCCTGCGCGCAAAGGTCGAGAATGTTGGCGATCTCGTGCCGGGTTGCCGTAAGGTGGTGGACCGCATAGGCATTGTCCCAGAACAGCCGGAAATCCGGCGCGCCTGTCCGCATTGCGGCGAGGCGTTCCAGTGTTTCGGTCGAATAGGTTTCGCCCGATGGATTGGAATATTTTGGCACGCACCACATGCCTTTGACATCGGGATCGGCGACGAGTTCCTCGACCAGGTCCATGTCCGGACCATGCCCGGTGAGCGGCACCGGCAGCATGCGGATGCCATACTCCTCGCCGATAGCAAAGTGCCGATCGTAGCCGGGGACCGGGCAGATGAAGGCAGGCGATCCCGATTGCCGCGACCAGGGTTCCATTTCGCCCGGAACACCCTTGACCATCGCCCATAGCAGGCAGTCATGCATCATGGCGAGGCTTGAATTATCGCCGACGACTATGCGGTCTGCCGGCGCGCCCATCATGGGTGCGAACAGTGCGCGGACTTCGGCCAGGCCCTGCAGCCCACCATAGTTGCGCGCATCTTCGCCCGCTTCGCTGAAGTGGTCGCCGTTGCCCGGAAGAACGAGCATGCCATTGGCAAGGTCGAGCTGTTCGGGGCTCGGCTTGCCGCGGGTCATATCGATCCTGAGCCCTTTTGCACGAAAAGCCTCGTAGTCGCGGAGGACATGGTTGCGCAAAGCGTCAAGGTCATCGACGCCGAGATCAGCGATGGGGAGCATGCGAGTCAGCCCTTCTGCTGCTGGACGATACCGTAAATATTGGTCGACCGGGCGCCCGAACGACAATATGCGAGAACAGGCCCCTCAGCTTCTTCGAGTGCGCTGGCCATGGCGTCAACATCGTCCTGTGTCAATTGTCCGGAAACGACTGGAACGTAGTAGACAGAGATGCCTGCTTTTTCGGCAACGTTTTTGATCTCCGAAAAATTCGGCTGGTCGGCCGCTTCACCGTCCGGCCGGTTGCAAATGATCGTGTGGTAGCCCGCCGCGGCGAGATCGCGCACGTCGTCGGGTGAAATCTGGCCGCTCACGGCATAGCCTTCGTCAATTTGACGGATGTCCATCTTGTTTTCCTGGTGAAGTGAGAAAGTCGAACTACCATACATCAAAAGATGGTCAACACCAGATCCAAAGCGCGATCCGGGCTGATCGCTGCCTAAAATATCATCATTGATTGAGATGTGACTAAAGTATAAGCCGATTGCCGTGCGCGCGCCTGAGAACTGGGCACGCGTCCGCACATCTTGTTGGCAAAGGGGATAGCTAAATTACCGATAAATTTGAATAATTTATAATTTTTAATGTAGTTGGCGAAGTTGGCACACTCATTGCTTTTAATCCCTTGGTGCACACAACCAAAAGAGGGGTTTACCTGAATGTCCAGTCTAACAGCCAGATTTATTGGGACTTTTGCGGCCGCGGCCATGGGGGCGGCGCTGGCTCTCTCGCCTGCTGCAGCGGCGGATGACACGATCAAGGTCGGCATCCTGCACTCCCTGTCGGGAACGATGGCGATTTCAGAAACGACGCTCAAGGACACGATGCTGTTCCTGATCGACGAGCAGAACAAGAAAGGCGGCGTTCTCGGCAAGAAACTTGAAGCGGTCGTCGTCGATCCGGCGTCGGATTGGCCGCTCTTTGCCGAAAAGGCGCGTCAGTTGATCGAACAGGACAAGGTCGCCGCTGTTTTCGGCTGCTGGACCTCGTCGTCACGCAAGTCCGTCCTGCCGGTCTTTGAAGAACTCAACTCCATGCTCTTCTACCCCGTCCAGTATGAGGGCGAGGAAAGCTCGCGCAACGTCTTCTATACGGGCGCCGCGCCGAACCAGCAGGCGATCCCCGCAGTTGACTATCTCGCCAAGGAGGAAGGCGTCGAGCGTTGGGTGCTGGCAGGCACCGACTATGTCTATCCGCAGACGACGAACAAAATCCTCAAGGCCTACCTCAATGCCAAGGGCGTCAAGGATGAGGATATCATGATCAACTACACGCCATTCGGCCACTCCGACTGGCAGACGATCGTCTCCGACATCAAGAAATTCGGCTCCGCCGGCAAGAAGACCGCCGTCGTCTCGACCATCAACGGCGATGCGAACGTGCCATTCTACAAGGAACTCGCCAACCAGGGCATCAAGGCGGAGGACATTCCGGTCGTCGCCTTCTCCGTCGGTGAAGAAGAACTCGCCGGTCTCGATACCAAGCCGCTCGTCGGCCACCTTGCTGCCTGGAATTACTTCCAGTCGGTCGATGCGGATGCCAATGCCGCGTTCATCAAGCAATGGCACGCCTATATCAAAAACGACAAGCGCGTGACCAATGATCCGATGGAGGCGACTTATATTGGTTTCAACATGTGGGTGAAGGCGGTTGAAGCCGCAGGCACCACCGATTCCAATGCGGTCATCGATTCCATCGTCGGTGCGTCGGTTCCCAACCTCTCGGGCGGCTATTCGACGATGATGCCGAACCATCACATCACCAAGCCGGTGCTGATCGGCGAAGTGCAGGACGATGGCCAGTTCGATATCGTCTACCAGACACCTGGTCTTGTCGTTGGCGACGAATGGTCGGATTACCTGCCGGGTTCCAAGGACCTCATCTCCGACTGGCGCAAGCCGATGTCGTGCGGCAACTTCAACGTCGTCAGTGGCAAGTGCGGCGGCGTTACGAACTGACGCGTACCGGCTTCGGGTCGGGGCACATCCGAAGCCACTCCACCTCCGCCCGAGCGGAGGTGGAGTTCCCCGAAGATCTTCAAACCCAGGATTGTTTTGATGCAATTAATCCGTTTGCTGGCCGTACTTTTTGTGATGTCCGGGATGTTTTCGCAGGGTGCGAACGCCTGGGCGGAGACGGTCGAAGACGCAACGCTGCGTCCGCTGGTTCAGGCCCTTGCCGCGGACAATTTCGATGAGACGACGAAAGCGGTATCCGATCTTGCCAAGACTGGCGATCCTCGCGTGTCCGCTATCCTCAACGCGCTTACTGCTGGCGACCTTTACGTTGCGAAGGGCGACAAGTCCGTCTTCATTGGTAAACGCGATGGCTCGTACTACGCGGCAACTGATCCGCTGACTGGAACAAAACTTGCTCCCGTCGCGCGAAGCGCGGCCGAAAAGATCAAGGTCAACAACCGGCTGCGCCGGGACATCGCCGCCGCGATAGGCGGGCTCACATTGATGAGCGACAATCCGGCCGAGCGCCGTTCGGCAGCGGAAGCCGTCCTCAAGACTCGGGACCCTGAGTCGATCCCTCTCCTCGACCAGGCCATAGCGGCCGAAAAAGACGCCGGCATCAAGGGGTTGATGATGCAAGCGAAAGCGGCAGCGGTGCTGAATTCTACCGCGCCCGATGATGCGAAAATTGCCGCAATTGCCGAAGTCAGCGCCGGAAACAGCCGCGACGCACTTGGCCTGTTGACGCCGCTCCAGGGCATTGAGGGGCCGGTCGGTGACGCAGCACGTTCAGCAATCGGTAACATCGACAGCAAGCTTGCCCTGTGGAACGGTATCCAGAACATAGTCTATGGCCTGTCATTGGGCTCGGTGCTGCTGCTTGCGGCGATTGGGCTTGCCATCACCTTCGGCGTCATGGGCGTCATCAATATGGCCCATGGCGAAATGGTTATGATCGGCGCCTATACGACCTTCGTGGTGCAACAGATCATCCGCACATCCGCACCCGGCCTTTTCGACTACTCGCTGCTGATTGCGCTTCCTGCCGCTTTCCTGGTGTCCGGGGCAGTGGGTGTCGTCATCGAACGAGGCATCATCCGTTTCCTCTACGGGCGCCCCTTGGAGACGTTGCTTGCGACCTGGGGCATTTCGCTGGTTCTGCAACAGGCTATCCGGTCCTGGTTCGGCGCTTCCAATGTGCAGGTTGGCAATCCTTCGTGGATGGCGGGATCGTTCGATCTCGGCCTGTTGACGCTCACCTGGTCGCGCCTCTGGATCATTGTCTTTGCCCTTTCCGTCTTCGCGGTGCTGCAACTGGTCCTCAAGAAGACGATGCTCGGCCTGCGGATGCGCGCCGTCACCCAAAACCGCCGCATGGCGTCCGCCATGGGTATCAGGACGCCTTGGGTCGACGCGCTGACCTTCGGTCTCGGTTCCGGCATCGCCGGCATTGCGGGCGTTGCGCTCAGCCAGATCGACAACGTCAGCCCGAATCTGGGGCAGGGCTACATCATCGACAGTTTCATGGTGGTGGTGTTTGGCGGCGTCGGCAATCTCTGGGGAACGCTGGTCGGGGCAATGTCACTCGGCATCGCCAACAAGTTCCTCGAGCCCTTCGCCGGAGCCGTCCTCGGCAAGATCCTCGTGCTGGTGCTAATAATCCTGTTCATCCAGAAGCGCCCGCGTGGCCTTTTCGCACTCAAGGGAAGGGCCATCGAAGCATGATCACGAAATGGTTTTTCACCCATGTCGACCGCCGCGGTTCGATTGTCATCGCCCTGCTGGTGGCGTTCGCCATCCTCGTACCGCTGTCCAACCTCCTATTGCCTCCAACGTCGGCATTTCACGTGCCGACCTATCTTGTGTCGCTGATCGGCAAATACCTGACCTACGCCTTGCTGGCGGTCGCGCTCGATCTCGTCTGGGGTTTCTGTGGCATCCTTTCGCTGGGCCATGGCGCATTCTTTGCGCTTGGGGGCTACGCCATGGGCATGTATCTGATGCGCCAGATTGGCCCACGCGGCGTCTATGCCGATCCGGTGCTGCCCGACTTCATGGTCTTTCTCAACTGGAAGGAACTGCCGTGGTTCTGGCATGGCTTCAACCACTTCTGGTTCGCGGCGCTCATGGTCGTGCTTGTGCCTGGCGTTCTCGCATTCGGCTTCGGCTGGCTTGCCTTCCGCTCGCGCGTCACTGGCGTCTATCTTTCGATCATCACGCAGGCGCTGACCTATGCATTGCTGCTTGCGTTTTTCCGAAACGATATGGGTTTTGGCGGCAATAACGGCCTCACGGATTTCAAGGATATCCTGGGGTTCAATATCCAGGCGAATAGCACCCGGTGCATGCTCTTTGCAGCAACAGCGTTGTTTCTTGCGCTCGCCGTATTCGTGACGAGCTTCATCGTCCGCTCCAAGCTCGGCAAGGTACTTGTCGGTGTGCGCGATGCGGAGAGCCGCATGCGGTTCCTCGGTTACCGGGTCGATCGCTACAAGCTCTTCGTGTGGACAATTTCTGCCATGATGGCGGGAATCGCCGGCGCGCTCTACGTGCCGCAGGTCGGTATCATAAATCCTTCGGAGTTCGAACCGGCCAACTCGATCGAGGCGGTGATCTGGGTCGCCGTCGGTGGGCGTGGCACGATCATCGGGCCGATCATCGGCGCGGTGCTGGTCAATTTCGGCAAGACGTATTTTACCGCAGCTTTCCCGGAAGTCTGGCTGTTCGCGCTTGGCGCCCTTTTCATCATCGTCACCCTGTTCCTGCCGAAGGGTATTCTCGGCCTCTACGGTACGTGGCAGGCGAAGCGCAAGGAAAGGGCGGCGCGCAGGCGCAACGATGAAGGACTGCCCTCGTCAGAACGCGTGGGACCCATCGCCGAACCTCAGGCAGCGGAGTAAATCATGAAAGCCCAGGATACGCTCCTCTATCTCGATGGCGTCTCGGTTTCCTTCGACGGATTTCGGGCCATCAACAATCTGTCGCTCGTCCTGCGCGCCGGCGAAATGCGGGCCGTCATCGGCCCCAATGGCGCAGGCAAGACGACGATGATGGACATCATCACCGGTAAGACCCGGCCGGATACGGGCGACGTTTATTTCAACGGCGAGATTGATCTTACGCGCCACGACGAAGCGGAAATTGCGCTGCTTGGCATCGGCCGCAAGTTTCAGAAGCCCACGGTATTTGAGAGCCATACGGTTGAAGACAATCTTGTCCTGGCGCTCGCCGGTCCGAAATCGGCCTTCTCGGCTCTGTTCCACCGGCAAAGTGCCGACGAGGCCGAACGCATCGATGACATCCTGCATACGATCAGGCTGCATACGAAGCGCGATTGGCTCGCGGCCAATCTTTCGCACGGCCAGAAGCAATGGCTGGAGATCGGCATGCTGCTTGCGCAGGACCCGAAGCTGCTGCTCGTCGACGAGCCGGTCGCCGGCATGACCGACGCTGAAACGGCGGAAACCGCCAAGCTCTTGCGCGAGATCGCCAAGACCCGTTCGGTGCTGGTGGTTGAACACGACATGCATTTCGTGCGCGAACTCGACGTCAAGGTCACGTGCCTGCACGAAGGCGCGGTCTTGGCGGAAGGCTCGCTCGATTTCGTCAGCAATGACCAGCGCGTCATCGAAGTTTATCTGGGGCGATAGGAAAATCATGCTGACCGTCGAGAACGCATCCCTCCACTATGGCGCGGCCCAAGCGCTGCGCGGCGTATCGCTTGAAGTGAAACCCAAGTCGATCACCTGCGTTCTCGGACGCAATGGTGTCGGCAAGACGAGCATGCTGCGCGCCATCGTCGGTCAGCATCCGCTCTCGTCGGGCTCGATACGTTTCGAAGGCGCGCCGATTGACCGCAAGCCATCCTACGACCGTGCTCGCGCCGGTATCGCTTTCGTGCCGCAGGGCCGGGAGATCTTCCCTTTGCTGACCGTCCGCGAGAATCTTGCGACGGGATTTGCCGCGGCAACACGCGGTAACCGCAGCGTGCCGCCGGAAGTGTTCGAATTATTTCCCGTGCTGAAGACGATGCTCGGGCGCAGGGGTGGCGATTTGTCGGGCGGTCAGCAGCAACAGCTGGCGATAGGTCGCGCTCTGGTGACACGACCAAAATTGCTTGTGCTCGACGAGCCGACCGAGGGCATCCAACCCTCGATCATCAAGGATATTGGCCGCGCCATCCAGTTCCTGCGCGACCAGGCCGGCCTCGCCATACTTCTCGTCGAGCAATACCTCGACTTCTGCCGCGAACTCGCCGATCACGTCTACATCATGGATCGCGGCGAGATCGTTCATTCCGGCGATGCGCCGAGCCTCGACCGTCCGGACGTGCGCAAGTTTCTGACGGTTTGAAAAACTTGCCTTGCTGACGACAGGTCATCATCGCTAGGTTCGCTCCGGAGGAGCAACCTTGATGATTGACAAGCTGGAATTCTTCATCGCGCTGGCGCGGCACAAGCATTTCGGCCGTGCGGCCGAAGAATGCGGCGTCACCCAGCCCACCTTGTCGGCCGCCATCCGGCAGCTCGAGGCAACGCTCGGCGTCGTGCTCGTCCAGCGTGGTTCGCGCTTCAAGGGGCTTACCTCGGAAGGGCAGCGTGTCCTTGAATGGGCGCGGCGCATCGTCGGCGATACGCGTACCATGCGGGAAGAACTGCGCGCCGCCCGTCTTGGCCTTGCTGGGCACGTGAAGATCGCCGCCATCCCGACGGCGCTTGCCATGGTTTCGCGACTGACCACTCCATTTCGCGAAAAGCACCCGGACGTGACGTTCTCGGTTACCTCACGCACATCGCTCGAAGTTTTGACCCTGCTCAGCAATTTCGAGATCGACGTCGGTATAAGCTATCTCGACAATGAACCCCTCGGCCGGGTGACTTCGGTACCGCTTTATACCGAGCGCTATCAGCTGATCACATCGGCCGGAAGCACCCATTCCGACCGGGAGTCGGTCACCTGGAAGGAGGTTGGGCAATTGCCGCTTTGCCTGCTCACAATGGATATGCAGAACCGCAGGCTCATCAACAAGCACCTGCAAGAGGCGGGTATCGAGGTGCATCCGACGCTCGAGTCGAACTCCATGATCGTGCTGTTCTCGCATATCCGCACCGGCAAATGGGCGAGCATCATGCCGCTCAACCTTGCCGAGACGCTCGGTTTTGCCGAGCCGATCCGCTCGATACCCATTGTCGAGCCCGATGCACGTCACCTTGTCGGGCTCGTTGCGGCCGACCGCGAACCGCACACACCACTTGTTTCAGCACTTTTGCATGAGGCGAGGGCGCTTGCGCAAAGCCTTAATATGATTTGATAGAAAATTTCTATCGAATGACGAAACTGCGATATTGATATATAATATCATATTTGATCTGTTCTAAAGAACAGGGAGAAACTCAGGGAGGGCGCTGCACGATATGCAGAGTGCAAGTACCGATATCGCCGAAAGAGCGATAGGCATTATCGATCAATTGAAGGGCAACGAAGGCCCTCTGCTTCCGATCTTGCACGAGTTGCAGGCCGAGTTCGGCTATGTTCCCCGCGAGACGCTGCCGCTCATTGCGAGCGCCCTCAATATTTCGCGTGCCGAGGTCCAGGGCGTCTTCACCTTCTATCACGACTATCGTGACCATCCGGCCGGACGACATGTGCTGAAGCTGTGTCGCGCCGAGGCATGTCAGTCGATGGGCGGCGATGCGCTTGCGGACCGCGCCCACGAACTCCTTGGTATCGATTGGCACGGCACGACGCCTGACGGCGCCGTAACGCTCGAACCCGTCTATTGCCTCGGGCTCTGTGCCTGCTCCCCTTCGGCAATGCTCGACGGCGAGGTCATTGGCCGACTTGACGCGGAAAAGCTCGAGGAAATCGCGGCGGAGGTACGGCTATGACTGTCACCTTCTATGTTCCGCGCGATTCCGGCGCGCTCGCGCTAGGCGCCGAGAAAGTTGCAAAAACCCTTCAATCCGAAATCGACAAGCGCGGTCTTGACGCGCGCATCGTGCGCAATGGCTCTCGGGGTATGTATTGGCTCGAACCGATGGTTGAGGTGGAAACGCCGGGTGGCCGCGTAGCCTATGGCCCGGTCAAGGCTTCTGACCTGCCGGCATTGCTCGACAATGGGATGCACGAAGGTAGGGTGCACCCGCTCTGGCTCGGGCTGACCGATCATCTGCCGTTCCTTGCCAGGCAGACGCGGCTGACGTTTGCCCGTTGCGGCATCACGGATCCCGTGTCACTTGAAGATTATCGTGCCCATGACGGTCTTAACGGCCTCGAAAATGCCCTCAAGCTCACGCCGGCGGAGATCGTCGCTCAAGTGACGGAGTCCGGCCTGCGCGGCCGCGGCGGTGCGGGTTTCCCTACCGGTATCAAGTGGAAGACCGTGCTCGATACAGCGGGAGAGCAAAAATATATCGTCTGCAATGCCGATGAGGGCGACAGCGGTACCTTCGCCGACCGCATGATCATGGAGGGCGATCCTTTTGTCCTCATAGAAGGCATGACGATCGCTGGAATCGCCGTCGGTGCAACGAAAGGTTATGTCTATATCCGTTCCGAATATCCGCATGCGGTCGCGATAATGAACGAGGCGCTCGAAGCGGCGCGGCGCGGGAATGTCCTTGGAAGATCGGTGCTCGGATCCCCTTATGCATTCGACATGGAAGTGCGGGTCGGCGCGGGCGCCTATGTCTGCGGCGAAGAGACCGCCTTGCTCGAAAGCCTTGAGGGCCGACGGGGCATTGTTCGCGCCAAGCCGCCGCTTCCTGCGCACAAGGGCTTGTTCGGTCGCCCGACCGTCATCAACAATGTGATATCGCTGGCATCGGTCCCAATCATCCTCGAGAAAGGCGCGACCTTCTACAAGGATTTCGGCATGGGCCGCTCGCGCGGCACTATCCCGTTGCAGATCGCCGGCAACGTCAAGCATGGCGGACTGTTCGAAACCGCCTTTGGCCTGACTCTGGGCGAAATCGTCGATGATATCGGCGGCGGCACGGCAAGCGGCCGTCCCGTCAAGGCGGTACAGGTCGGCGGCCCGCTCGGTGCCTATTTCCCGCGCGAATTGTTCGATACGCCTTTCGATTACGAGGCATTTGCTGCGAAGGACGGCCTTATCGGCCATGCCGGTCTCGTCGTCTTCGATGATACGGTCGACATGCTGAAGCAGGCGCGTTTTGCCATGGAATTCTGCGCGGTAGAATCTTGCGGCAAATGCACTCCCTGCCGCATCGGCTCGACGCGCGGCGTAGAGGTTGTCGACCGCATTGCCGCAAATGTCGAACCTGAAAAACAGATCAAGGTTCTGACCGATTTATGTAATACAATGAAGTTCGGCTCGCTCTGTGCCCTGGGCGGCTTCACGCCCTATCCCGTCATGAGCGCGCTGACGCATTTTCCTGAGGATTTCCGCCCGGCGCCAAATACGCATTTTGCCGCCCATGCCGCGGAATAGGAGATAACGATGTCCCTGGTTCACGAAATCGACTACGGCACGCCCGCTTCGCAATCCGAAAAGCTGGTCACCCTGACCATCGACGGAAACGAGGTTACGGTGCCGGAAGGCACGTCGATCATGCGTGCCGCCATGGAAGCCGGCATCGAGGTTCCAAAACTCTGTGCGACGGACATGGTGGACGCGTTCGGTTCCTGCCGCCTCTGCCTTGTTGAGATCGACGGCCGCGCCGGCACGCCGGCCTCCTGCACCACGCCCGCCATGCCGGGTTTAGTCGTCCGCACACAGACCCCGCGTCTCAAGGATATTCGCAAGGGCGTGATGGAACTTTATATCTCCGACCACCCGCTGGATTGCCTTACCTGCGCCGCCAATGGCGATTGCCAATTGCAGGATATGGCGGGTGCCGTCGGTCTTCGGGATGTTCGCTACGGCTATGAGGGTGAGAATCACGTTTTTGCCAAGGTTGGCGCCGTGGCCAACGACCATTGGTTGCCCAAGGATGAATCCAACCCCTATTTCACTTATGATCCGTCCAAATGCATCGTTTGTTCCCTGTGCGTGCGCGCCTGCGAGGAAGTGCAGGGCACCTTTGCCCTGACGATCGAGGGACGCGGCTTCAATAGCCGTGTTTCTGCCGGGCCGCATGATAGTTTTGTCGACAGTGAGTGTGTGTCCTGCGGCGCCTGCGTGCAAGCGTGCCCGACCGCGACGCTGACGGAAAAGTCGGTCATCGAGATCGGACAGCCCGAGCATTCCTATGTGACAACGTGCGCTTATTGCGGCGTCGGCTGTTCGTTCAAGGCCGAGATGCGCGGTGAAGAACTGGTTCGCATGGTGCCATGGAAGGACGGCAAGGCCAATCGCGGCCACTCCTGCGTCAAGGGGCGTTTCGCCTACGGCTATTCGACCCACAAGGACCGCATCCTCAACCCCATGATCCGCGAAAAGATCACAGACCCCTGGCGCGAAGTCAGTTGGGATGAGGCTTACAAGCATGTGGCGAATGAATTTCGCCGCATTCAATACCAGTATGGCCGCAACTCCGTCGGCGGAATTACTTCTTCGCGCTGCACCAACGAGGAAACGTACCTCGTGCAGAAACTGGTGCGTGCCGGCTTCGGCAACAATAACGTCGATACGTGTGCCCGCGTCTGCCATTCGCCGACCGGATACGGTCTGAAGCAGACCTTCGGTACTTCCGCCGGTACCCAAGATTTCGACAGCGTCGAACACACCGATGTCGTCATGATCATTGGCGCCAACCCGACTGATGGGCATCCCGTATTTGCCTCGCGCTTGAAAAAGCGTCTGCGCAAAGGTGCGAAGCTTATCGTCGTCGACCCGCGCCGGATTGATCTCGTCCGCAGTCCGCACGTTGAGGCCTCATATCATCTGCCGTTGCGCCCCGGCACTAATGTCGCCGTCGTCACTTCATTGGCGCATGTCATTGTGACGGAAGGGCTGTTCGACGAGAAGTTCATCCGTGAACGTTGCGACTGGGACGAGTTCCAGGATTGGGCTGCCTTTGTTTCTTCGCCGGAACATAGTCCCGAAGCCACTCAGCAGGTTTCCGGCGTTGATCCGGCGCTTCTGCGTCAGGCGGCGCGCCTGTTTGCGACCGGCGGCAACGGATCCATCTATTATGGCCTCGGCGTTACCGAGCACAGCCAGGGCTCGACCACGGTCATGGCCATCGCCAATCTTGCTATGGCGACCGGCAATATCGGGCGCAAGGGCGTCGGCGTTAACCCGCTGCGCGGCCAGAACAACGTCCAGGGCTCTTGCGACATGGGCTCGTTCCCGCACGAGTTGCCCGGCTACCGCCATATTTCCGATGACTCGACCCGCGACATCTTCGACAAGCTGTGGGGCGTCAAGCTTCAGGACGAACCGGGGCTGCGCATTCCGAACATGCTTGATGCAGCTGTCGACGGCACGTTCAAGGGCATCTACATCCAGGGCGAGGACATTTTGCAGTCCGATCCCGATACCAAGCACGTTGCAGCGGGTCTCGCTGCCATGGAATGCGTCGTCGTCCACGATCTCTTCCTGAACGAGACTGCCAATTACGCCCATGTTTTCCTGCCTGGATCGACCTTCCTCGAAAAGGACGGGACCTTCACCAACGCCGAACGTCGTATCAATCGCGTGCGCAAGGTGATGAGCCCGCGTAACGGGTATGCCGACTGGGAGGTTACGCAGAACCTCGCCAAGGCGATGGGTCTGAACTGGGATTACAAGCATCCGTCCGAGATCATGGACGAAGTTGCCCTGACAACACCAAGCTTTGCCGGCGTATCCTTCGATCTCATCGACAAGGAGGGATCGGTCCAGTGGCCCTGCAATGAAAAGGCGCCGCTCGGCACACCGATCATGCACATCGATGGTTTCGCGCGCGGCAAGGGCAAGTTCATCCGCACCGAATACGTCGCAACGGACGAGCGGAGCGGACCGCGCTTCCCGCTGCTGCTGACGACGGGACGCATCCTGTCGCAGTACAATGTCGGCGCGCAGACACGCCGGACGGACAATGTCGTCTGGCATGAAGAGGATCGCCTTGAGATCCACCCGCACGATGCGGAACAGCGCGGGGTGCGCGAAGGAGACTGGGTGAAGATTGCAAGTCGTTCCGGCGAAACCACACTGCGCGCCCTGATTACCGATCGCGTGTCACCGGGCGTGGTTTATACGACCTTCCATCATCCGACGACACAGGCGAACGTCATCACCACGGACTTTTCCGACTGGGCAACCAACTGTCCGGAGTACAAGGTCACCGCGGTTCAGGTGGCGGTGTCGAATGGTCCGAGCGACTGGCAGGTCAAATACGACGAACAGGCGCGGCAAAGCCGCCGGATCGCAGCCACGCTGGACGCGGCGGAATAGCAATGTCCGAGCGGCCGACCCGGCTTTCCGTCCCGCGCATCATCCGCCGCCGCAAAGGCACGGCCGACGCCTGGGCGATGGACAGCCGGATCGTGCCGGAGGAAACGCCGATAGCCTTCAGCTACAATGGCACGACCCATGCCGTCATGATGGCGACGCCCGCTGACATGGAAGATTTCGCGGTGGGCTTCAGCCTCTCCGAAGGCATCGTGTCGACCATGGAAGGAATCAGCGAAATCGCCATCGAGGAGCACGACGAGGGCATCGACGTGCAGGTGCGCCTTGCGGCGGAAGCAGGACAGGAACTGACCGACCGCCGCCGCCGTATGGCAGGTCCAGTTGGCTGCGGATTGTGCGGTATCGAATCGATCGAGCAAGCATTGAAGCCTGTGGCATCCGTCGACAAGGTGCGACTTGCCCTCGCGCCGGAAGAAATCGCAGATGCCGTAAATTCATTGTCAGAACGCCAACCACTACATGGCGAGACCGGCGCAGTGCATGCAGCGGGCTTCTATGTGCCGGGCCAGGGCATCCTTGCGGTGCGCGAGGATGTTGGCCGGCACAATGCGCTCGACAAACTTGCGGGCGCGCTGTGCCGGGCTGGCGTCGCAGGTCAGACTGGTGCTGTCGTCATCACCAGCCGCGTGTCGATTGAAATGGTGCAGAAGACGGCAATCATCGGCGCATCGGTGCTGATTGCGGTATCCGCGCCCACGGCTCTTGCCGTCCGCACGGCGGAAGCTGCAGGTATGACGCTCATCGCGCTCGTGCGCGGCGAAGAGTTCGACGTCTTCACCCGACCGGAACGCGTACCCGTAGCATTGGCGCAGGTGAAAACAAAAGGGGATGAATTGGCAGTCAACGGGCCGGCAAAACCCAATCCCGATTCCGCCGCTTCCACGCTCATTCAAAGTCCCACAGTTCGATTGGTGCAATATGGATAGTGAAAGTCATAAATCGACGGCACAGAAACTGGTCTACATGGCCAACCAGATTGCGGGATTCTTCCACACGCAACCGAAGGACGAGGCGATCGCCGGGGTTGCCGACCATATAAACCACTTCTGGGAGCCGCGTATGCGCACCCAGCTTTTCGCCATCCTCGAACAGGATGACAATGGCCTTGACGACCTTGTCATTGCCGCCGCCAAGCACATTCGCAAGCCAGGGCCGATTCCTGCCTGAATGTGTGCGATGCATTGCAAGAAGGCCGTCCTCGCATAGCCTGCTTTGCCTCGTTCATTGCCGGCGCACCGAGTGTGCATCGAAAGGTAGGTCCGCCAATTGATCGAGGCACATCGCGTCGATAGCGGGATGCGACAGCGGATCACGGTACCAATCTAGCGGTTCGTGCTCGATATGCTCTCGCTTGGGGTCATTAGAAAGCCAAATCGCGCGCATCAGAAAGAAAATCTTCATCGTAGATCTCCCTGATCATAAGATTACCCTCTATTATGGGGATCAAGCGCATCTCGGCAATCAAGATTGCCGATACTGGGATGAAGAAAAACTTCATGAAGAACCTTAACCGATTTCATCTGAATGGCCTAAAGGCAGTTGAAGCGATCGGGCGCCTCGGCTCTTTGCCGAGGGCGGCCGACGAACTCGGCGTCTCCGTCAGCGCAGTTAGTCAGCAGCTGATCCGCACCGAGGAACAGCTCGGCCAGGCGATCTTCGAGCGAACCCGTGCGGGACTGGTGCCGACAGGCTTCGGTCGCTCCTTGCTGCCGCGACTTGCCGATGGGTTTCAACAAATCTCGCAGGCGATCTCGCTCGTCGAGGGTGCCGATCAGGCGCTCCTGCTTTCCGTGGCGCCCACCTTTGCGTCGAAATGGCTCGTGCCGCGGCTCGGGCGTTTGCGCGCGGCTTATCCGGATCTGAAAATTCGCATCGATCCCGGTACTGCGCTTCTTGATCTCGCTCGCTCAGATATCGACCTTGCCATAAGGCTCGGCAGCGGTGACTGGCGGGACGGAACACCGGAACGTCTTTTGCCGCAATCGATGTTCCCTGTCTGCACGCCGGCATTTGCCGAGCGCCTGTCTGCGCCCGCCGATATCTTCACCCAGCCCATTATCTGCTACGAGAACCCTATGTTCAGTTGGGACGACTGGCAGGCCGCAACGGGCCTTGCAGGGCCGCTTCCATTTGACGGACCAACCTTCTCCGATCCCTGGCTTGCCCTCGAGGCTACAATCAGCGGGCAAGGCATCATGCTGGCCTGGGATCTCTTCGTTGAAGATAGCCTTGCTGATGGGCGGCTCGTCGCTCCGTTTCCAGCGCGTGTTCCGTCATCGATCGCCTATTGGCTGGTCTCGCCGAAAAATCGCAAGGCGACGCGGCAGATGCTGCAGTTCCAGGGCTGGATTCGCAACGAAATTCAGCATGAGAATGCAACCCGTCCCGCATGATCTGTTGACAAGTTCGGGCGAAGTTTGAACAGTGCCGAGCATCGACATTGAGGGCTGGAATCTTCCGGCCCTGAGCGTTGGGAGGCCTTGATGTCTATGCGTGCGGTTTTCGGCTTTTCGCTCTTTATTTTCAGTATGTTCGCAGCTTACGTGCCGGCAGGCGCCGCAGAGACGAACCGTGATGTGGTCGTCACCAAAGACGGGGATTATTTCGGGTTCGACCTGCGGACCGAACAGGATGTCACGCAGGACCAATGCGAACTCGTTTGCCTGGCGGACAAGGCCTGCAAGGCATTTACCTACAATCCCAAGGCGAAGTGGTGCTTCCTCAAATCAGACTTCAACGAGCTGAAGCCTGCCCTTGGCTCCATCGCCGGAAAAGTTATCGAAACGGTCGCAGAACCTGATATCGGTGCGCCACCGAAGCTGCCATTCCTTTCCGATCAGTTGGTGCAAGAGGCCCGGCAAGTCAAAGGCAGTTTGACGCTGACAGCCGCGCAAAAGGCGCAGGGCCTCGATGGCCTCATGGCTGTTGCACGCAGTGAGCTTGCTTCGGGCAATCTTGAAAATGCGCTCAACAATTTCAAGGCGGCTCTGGCTGTCAATCCCGACGATGGCACCCTTTGGATCGAGACCGCTCGCGCGGCCAATCGTGCGGACAAGAATACGTACATTGCCGGCCAGGCCGCGCTTGCTGCGTTAAATGGCTACCAGCTCACGCGGACGGCATCGAGCCGGGCCGACGCACTGGCGGTTCTTGCCGCGGCGCTGCAGAACTCCGAAAATTACCGCGCTGCGCTGAGCGCCTATAAGGCCAGCCTTGATCTCGTCAACTACAAGGTGGTCGAGGCTGCGTATCTCGACCTCAGGGCTCTCCAGGGTTTCCGTGTCGTGAACCACACGATTGATGCGGATAGTGCCGTGCCGCGCGCCTGCGTGCAGTTTTCCGAACCTTTGGTGAAGGTGGGTACGGATTACACGCCTTTCCTCACCCTCAATGGTGGTGCCCCAAAGGCCATCGAAGCCAGGGGCAGCGAAATTTGCATCGAAGGTCTCGAACATGGCCAGCGCTACAAGCTGTCCCTGCGGCCGGGCCTGCCTTCGTCGGTCGGCGAGGCGCTGGAGGCGCCCGTCGACCTTGACCTTTACATCCAGGATCGCTCCGCGATGGTGCGATTTACCGGCGATAGTTTCGTGCTGCCGAGCACCGCTCGACATGGCATTCCTCTCGTTTCGGTCAATACGGCGACAGCCAATCTCAAGCTCTATCGAATCGGCGACCGCGGCCTCGCGCCGCTTATGACGAGTTCGCAATTCCTGACACAGCTCGACGGGTATAATGCGCAGCGCCTGCAGGACGAATCCGGCGAGCTTGTATGGCAGGGTGCGATCGATATTCAGTCCGAACTCAACAATGATGTCGTTACCAGCTTCCCGGTCGACGAAGCGCTTCCGCAGCGTAAGCCCGGCGTCTATGTGCTAACCGCTGTTTCGCCCGATGCCAAAACCGAAGAGTGGGATGCACAGGCGACGCAATGGTTTGTGGTGTCCGATATCGGCCTGACCACTTATGCCGGAACCGACGGCCTCAACGTGTTCGCCCGTTCATTGGCGACGGCGCAACCGCTCATCGGCGTTGAGCTGCAGCTTCTTGCCAAGAATAACGAAATTCTCGGCACGGCGACGACCGACACCGAGGGGAGGGCAACCTTCACTGCCGGGCTGATGCGTGGCACGGCGGCCACTGCGCCGGCGGTGATAACTGCCAAGAACGGCGACGCCGACTATGTGTTCCTCGACATGACCCGTGCCGGCTTTGACCTTTCCGACCGGGGCGTGACGGGGCGCGCGGCCCCCGGCGCCATCGACATATTGGCCTGGACGGAACGCGGCATCTATCGCGCGGGCGAGACCGTCCATGCGTCGGCACTAGCCCGCGACAATGCCGCCAACGCCATCGAGAAACTACCGCTGACCTTCGTTTTCAAACGGCCCGACGGGGTCGAAGACCGTCGCATGGTCAGCGATGGTGCAAATCTCGGGGGCCACACGCTCGACCTTGCGCTGCAGCCCAATTCGATGCGCGGCACCTGGACCATGCAGATTTTCACCGACCCCAAGGCCTCACCAATTGCGGAAAAACAGTTCCTGGTCGAGGACTTTGTTCCGGACCGTGTTGAATTCGACCTGACCAGCGAGGCGAAATCGCTCGAAATCGGCAAGTCGATGCCGGTGAAAGTCGATGGGCGCTATCTCTATGGCGCTCCGGCCGCGGGGCTCAATCTGGAAGGCGAGATCGCCTTGAAGCCAACGCATGAAAGCGCTGATTTCGCGGGCTATTTCTTTGGTCTTGCGGACGAAGAGGTCAACGAGGACTCGCGCATTCCCTTGGAGGATCTGCATCCGCTCGATGACGGCGGCAAGGCGACATTCGACGTCTCGCTCAGCGACGTTCCCTCCACGACCCAACTTCTCAATGCCGACGCGGTGGTCCGCATGCAGGAGGCAGGCGGGCGCGCTGTCGAAAGGACATTGACGCTTCCGGTCAAGCCGGAAGGGCCGATGATCGGCATCAAGCCGGAATTTTCGGGCGATCTGCCAGAAAATTCGGTGGCCAAGTTTCATGTGATTGCCGTCGACCAGAACAATCAGAAACAGGCGATGCAGGGTCTGGGGTGGAAGCTGGTCAGCATCGAGCGCAACTATCAATGGTACCGCGACGGAAATTCGTGGAAATACGAACCGATTCTTTCGACGAAGCAGATCGCCAATGGCCAGGTAAACGCCACCGCCGACGGAGCCGAAATTTCAGTGCCTGTCACCTGGGGCCGTTTCCGCCTCGAGGTGGAGACGACGGTGGCGGATGGCCCAACCTCGAGCGTCGAGTTCGATGCCGGCTACTATGTAGCGGCGACATCGACCGAAACGCCTGACGGCCTCGAAATCGCACTGGACAAGGGCAGTTACGCTCCGGGCGAAACGGCAAAGCTCAAGGTTTCACCGCGCTTCGCTGGCGAACTTCTGGTAACGGTCGGCGCGGAAAACCTGCTTGTGACGAAGCGCGCGAGCATTCCGGCGGAGGGCGGCGAAGTTGAGATTCCCGTCACTGCCGATTGGGGTGCCGGCGCCTATGTGACGGCAACATTGTTCCGCCCGGGTAATGCGCAGGAAAGCCACATGCCGATGCGGGCAATCGGCGTGAAATGGCTCGGCGTTAACCCGGGCGATCGCAACCTCGCCGTGAAACTCGATGTGGTGCCAAAGACAGAACCGCGCAAGCCGCTCAATATCGCGCTGCAGGTCACGGGTGCCGGGGCGAATGAAAACGCGTTCATCACCGTAGCCGCCGTGGACGTCGGTATCCTCAACCTTACCCGCTACGAAGCCCCAAACCCTGACGGATGGTATTTCGGCCAGCGCCAGCTCGGCATCGAGATTCGCGATCTCTATGGACGCCTGATCGACGGTTCTCAGGGCGCGACTGGCAAGCTGCGCACTGGCGGCGACGGCGCACAGATGCCGATGCAGGGTAGCCCGCCCACGGAGAAACTCATCGCGTTCTTTTCAGGACCTGTGAAACTCGATCCGCAAGGCAAGGCCAATGTCAGCTTTGACGTTCCGCAGTTCAACGGAACCGCGCGTATCATGGCGGTCGCTTGGTCGAAGGCTGGCGTCGGTCATGCGACGTCCGACGTGATCATCCGGGATCCCGTCGTGGTGACCGCAAGCATGCCGAAATTCCTTGCTCCAGCCGACAAGGCGTCGCTTCGGCTCGATATTGCCAACACCGACGCACCGGCGGGAGATTATCAGCTGCAGGTGACGACCAACCCGGCGGTGAGCGTCGAACAATCCGGTGCGTCCCGGACGGTGAACCTCGCGGCGGGGGGAAAATTCGACATCACCCTGCCGTTGAAGGGGGAACATCCGGGCGATGGCGTCGTATCGGTAAAACTTTCGAACGCGGCCGGCTTGTCACTCGACCAATCGTTGAACGTACCCGTGCGTCCGGCAACGCTCCCCGTCACTGTTCGCAAGCCCATCAAGATTGCTCCCAACAGCACGCTGAAGGTCGATGGTGAATTGCTTGCGGGCAGCATCCTCCAAGGCGCCTCGGTCAGTCTCAACGTGACGCGTTCGGCTGCCTTCGACATTCCGGCGTTGTTGATGACGCTCGACCGCTATCCCTATGGTTGTGCGGAGCAGACGACTAGCCGTGCGCTGCCATTACTCTACATGAGCGAGCTCGCCAAGCAGTCCGGCATCGCGGAAGATACGGACGTGCAGAAACGCGTTCAGGACGCGATCTACCGGGTGCTGTCCTACCAGTCATCTTCAGGCAGCTTCGGTCTTTGGAGCCCTGGTTCGGGCGATCTGTGGCTTGATGCCTACGTCACAGACTTCCTCACGCGCGCGCGCGAACAGAAATATGAAGTGCCTGAACAGGCGCTTGTTCAGGCACTCGAGAACCTGCAGAATTCGTTGAGTTACGACGTAAGCGTCAAGGACAAGGGTAACGAAATCGCCTATGCGCTTTACGTGCTTGCGCGCAATCGCAAGGCTGCCATCAGCGACTTGCGCTATTATGCCGACACGAAACTTGCCGAGTTTCCGACACCGCTGGCGCGAGCCCATCTGGCCGCAGCGCTTTCACTTTATGGTGACGCCCAACGCTCGCAAAGCATCTTCACCGACGCGCTACAGCAATCGACCCTGGTCACGAATGTCAGCTTTGCCCGCTCTGACTATGGTTCGTCCCTACGTGACGACGCAGCCGTTCTTGCTCTTGCTGCCGAGAGTCGCCCGGTTCCGCCAATTGTTCCGCAATTGTCGAAGATCGTCGCTGGCGAGTGGGAACGCAAGCCCTATACGAGCACGCAGGAACAGACGTGGATGCTGCTTGCTGCCCGCGCCATCCAAGGCGGTGACCAGGACTTGAAGCTCGACATCAACGGCACTGCGCGTGCCGGAGGCTATGTCGCGCGCATAAGCGGCGACGAACTGTTGGCACAACCCGTCTCGGTCACGAATGCATCTGCAGAGCCTGTCTCGGTGGTTGTCACGACTGTCGCGTCGCCTTCACAGCCATTGCCGGCAGGCGGTGACGGTTTTGGCATCGAGCGCACCTACTACACGCTTGATGGCCAGCAAGCCAATGTCAGCCAGGCGAAGCAGAACGAGCGCTATGTCGTGGTTCTGAAGGTCACCCAGAACAACCCGTGGCCGTCGCGGGTCCTGATAACTGACCTCTTGCCGGCAGGTTTCGAGATCGACAACCCCGGGCTCGTCAATAGCGCGAGCTTGTCAAATTTCGACTGGATAGGCGAAGTCGAGGCCGCCCATACGGAATTCCGCAGCGACCGCTTCGTAGCGGCCTTCGATCGCGCCAATGGCGACAACGGCGAGATAACGCTCGCCTATGTCGTGCGCGCCGTAACCCCAGGCACCTATGATCACCCGGCTGCCAGCGTCGAGGACATGTATCGTCCGCAGTTCTCCGCGCGTACCGCCACCGGCCGGATGGAGGTCGTCACAGCACAATAATGTCGGCCTGGCGAACATTCCGCATCGGCATCTTGGCCAACTTCGCCTTGGCCGCGACGCTGGCATTTGGCCTTGATGCGGCGGATCGCGCGCTTCCGCCTCCATTGGAGAAGGCGCGCGACATTTCACCGGAGGTCCTTGATGCGGATGGTCAGCTTCTACGCGCCTTTGCCACGTCTGGCGGGCACTGGCGGCTCGCCACGCAAGCGACCGACGTCGATCCGCAATTCGTGCGCATGCTTGTCGCCTACGAGGATCAGCGATTCTGGCAGCATCGAGGCATCGATCCGATCGCCCTGGCCCGGGCAGCGGTGCAGCTCGTCACCAATGGCCGGATCGTTTCGGGGGCCTCGACGCTTTCCATGCAGGTTGCGCGCCTAATCGAACCGAGGCAAGGCCGCTCGCTCACGGCCAAATTGCAGCAGCTCGTTCGCGCGCTTCAGATCGAGCGACGGCTCAACAAATCCCAGATACTCGATCTTTACCTGACGCTCGCGCCCTATGGCGGCAACCTGGAAGGCGTCCGTGCGGCGAGTCTTGCTTATTTTGGCAAGGAGCCGCGTCGCCTGACGGTCGCCCAGGCCGCCCTTCTCGTCGCTCTGCCGCAATTGCCCGAGCGGCGCAGGCCGGACCGCAACCTTGCGCTGGCCGAGGCGGCGCGTTCGCGCGTGCTGCATCGCCTTGCGGTCGAAAAGGTCATTGGCGACGGCGAGGCCGAACGGGCGGAGCTTGCGCCAATTCCGGCGCAAAGGTTGCAACTGCCGGCTTACGCCGCCCATCTAGCGGAGACCGCCAGGCGCAAGGAACCGGGGATTAACCGACATACGACGACCCTGCGCCGTTCGATCCAACAGGGATTGGAAGGGGTGGCGAGGGACTTCGCCGCAAGGTTGGGGCCGAAGGTTTCCGTCGCCATGGTGATGGCCGACGTGCGCACCGGCGAGATAGTCGGTGAGGTTGGTTCGGCCAACTATTTCGACGCGAGCCGTTCGGGCTGGATCGACATGACGAGAATCAATCGCTCGCCCGGCTCGACGCTCAAGCCCTTTATCTACGGGCTCGCGCTGGAGGATGGCCTGGTCAGTCAGGAGACGATCATCGAGGACCGGCCGGCCGACTTTTTCGGCTATCGCCCACGCAATTTCGACATGAGCTATCAGGGCGATGTCAGCATTCGCCAGGCGTTGCAACTCTCGCTCAACGTTCCGGCCGTGCGCCTTCTCGATGCCGTAGGTCCGACGCGGCTGATGGTCCGCTTCCGCCGCGCCGACGTCCGTCCGGTGTTACCACCCAATGAACCGCCGGGCCTCGCCATCGGGCTTGGCGGCGTCGGCATAACACTGAAGGATCTGGTGCAACTCTACGCCGGGCTTGCCAACCGGGGCAGGCCGGTGCGGCTCGGCGACGGCGTTCAGGATAAACCCGCGCAGATCATGTCCGAACCCTTGCTCGAGCCGGTTGCCGCCTGGAACATCGCTGATATTCTCTCGGGCGTCATGCCACCGCTCGGTGCCGGCCAGCGCGGAATCGCCTACAAGACCGGCACGAGCTACGGATATCGCGATGCCTGGTCAGTGGGGTTTGATGGCGATCATGTTCTCGGCGTCTGGGTCGGCAGGCCCGACAATGGCGCCGTTCCGGGCCTTACGGGTTTCGGTTCGGCGGCGCCGATCCTCTTTGAAGGATTTGCCAAATCCGGTATCACCATCACACCACTGCCGCCAGCACCGGCCGGTGCGTCGCGAGTAACGCAGGCGCAGTTGCCAATCAGCCAGCGCCGCTTCTCGGTCACTTCCAACGGACTTATCGCTGCGTCGACGCGCGAGCCTGCACCGCAGATCATCTATCCGCCAGAAGGAGCGAAGATTGATCTCGGCGCGAAGTCGGGAGGAGAAATCATGCCGCTGGCTTTGAAACTCCAGGGTGGACGCGCGCCGTTCCGCTGGCTGGCGAATGGCAAGCCGCTGCCCGAAACCTCGCGACGCCGCGTCAACCAGTGGCTGCCGGATGGCGGGGGCTATTCAACCCTGACGGTCATCGATGCGGCGGGGCGCGCTGCCAGCGTCCGCGTCTTTGTCGATTGAATCGAAAAAGGCGGCGTTTAAAAACGCCGCCTCCTGGCGTTGCTTGCCTTAGCGTGTGCCCGTCCATAAACGCCAAACTGCTGAAATTATTGGAGAATTCTGGATTTTCTGCGGGTAAAGCCCGGCGGTTTCAGGTACACTTTGGCATCAAGCCACTGATTCCAAAGGAAAACCCGCAACCGCCGGAGCCGACAATGCGCCAAGAACGCACCGTCCAGGCCACTATATTCGATCTTTTCGCCGAACACGAGATCGG
>NZ_JBBNAM010000401.1:0-20422 GCF_037994425.1 Phyllobacterium sp. | reverse complement strand
CCATGATCCCTCCTCGTTGGAGCCGTATGGGCGGAATTTGATCCTACCAACGGCATGGTCGGTGATCGTGATGTGATCCGGGCTGCTGTCGTCTTGGCCGGATCGGCAAGGCCGGACCCGGTCATGCCCGCGCGCTGTGGGTGGAGGCGGCCTGGGCAGCGGAAGGTGCCAGGTTCCTTGCACGGCTTTTTCTTCCAGGTCAGGGCCAGAGGGCGGCGATCAGGTGGCAGCCGTCGGCGTGACAAGAAAGCTGACGGCGCTATGGGGCATATGCTGACGAAAGATAAGGACTACGTCTGGGCGCCTCGGAGCCATGTCGCCCACAAGACGCGCAGCATGGAATTGCAAGCTGGCCAACCCCAAGACAAAAGGTAACAAACGCGGCGCCGCCTACGCCATATCAATTCTGGCGCGCTTTTCGACAATAGTGGATGATTCGCTGACGAAGACGACTTATGGTGACAATAACAATAGGCGTCCGTTGATGCATGCCCATCATGATGCGGAATTGGCTCACGGAACCTGATCGAATTGCTGGCCGAAAGCCAGGTTTCATTGGAGATTGCCATGAACGAAGAGGCCCTCAACAACTCGCTGCGCCGGTTCCTCAAAGTTGTCGGCATCACTTCCCAGCGCGAGATCGAAATGGCTATCCGCGAGGCGATAGCCGACGGCCGGCTAAAAGGCAGCGAGACTCTGACAGCCAAGGTGGTACTCACGCTCGACAATGTCGGGCTCACCCACACCATCGACGGGACGATTGAGCTTCAATGAGGCTCGACCTTTTTTAGTTTTCGAAACACTTGACGTCGCTCTATTTGTTCCCGCATGCCGTCCACGTCATCCGCTGATCGTTTGTTAGGTCGTCCCCGCGGCCTCCGATCTAAATGCGGTCGCTGGCCAGATAGTATAGACTTGGAGTGCGCGCCAAGAGGCAATGAAGTTCTCAGAATGGATGTGTGAGCCTGCTCTGGCAAGGAAGAGTCGCCGACCTGGCTGTCAGGACCTCACCACGCCACCGCTCTTCCTTCGAACGTACGGAAGCTGCCGCTATCGGCCGAACCGGCGCGCTCGATGATTGCCATAATCCCGGCGGCGCTTTCAGTCACGCCGGTATCGGCCTCGTGGCCACCCATGTCGGTCTTGATCCAGCCTGGATGCAGTGACAGCACTTTAATGTCCAGGTGCTTCAGATCGACGGCAAGTTTGGTCGTTGCCATGTTGAGAGCCGCCTTGGAACAGCGATAGGAATAATCTCCATCGGCATCGCCGATCGTCCCTTCGGCCATCGAGCCGGCGCGGCTACTTATATTGGCAATGAGCCTGCGCCGTCCGGCCAAAAGGTTGGGCAGGAATGCGCGCACGACCAGGAGCGGCGCAAGCGCATTGACCCGCATGACGCTCAGAAAATCGTCAGCGTCAAGTTTCGACAGCCCGCCGGTACCGCCGCGTATTGCGGCATTGTTGATCAGGACGTCAATGGGTCTTCCCCGAAGCCTTTCGGCGAGACCAGCGATCGAACCGGCGTCGGCAACATCCAATACGTGATGCTCGGCACCGTCTTGTCCGCCTGAGGTCGCGCCCGCGCGGCTGCAGGCGAACACGTTCCAGCCAGCGACCGCATATTGCAGTGTCAGTTCACGCCCAAGGCCGCGCGATGCGCCGGTGATAAGGACGCTGCGCCGGGCGACCCGCCCGTCAGGCAAGACGGGCGCTCGGTTTCGTCTCGGTGAGGGTCTTGCCCTCGCCGGCGATGATTGCAAAGATCTTGCCGGAATATTTGATCCGTCGCACCTGTGTTGCAAAATCGACGTGGGTAATACCGAACGGGGTCGTATAGCCGTAGGCCCATTCGAAGTTGTCGGTCAGCGTCCAGGCGAAATAGCCCTTGACCGGAACGCCTTCGCCCGCGGCCTTGCTCACCTCTTCCAGGTGGTCGACATAATATTTTGCACGCAGGTCATCCCAGACGTGACCGTCGCTTGAAACTGTCTCTGGCTTGGTCGCCACGCCGTTTTCGGAGATGAAGATTGCTTTGGGCGCATAATTGTCGCTGACATAGTGCAGGATGTCATAGATGCAGCGGGGCCAGATCTCGTAGTTGACCGCCGAGTAGCTGCCTTCCGGCTGGATGCGCTGAAAATTGAGCGGCGCAAGCTCCGTTCCCTCGGCGATCACTGAGCGGCGATAGATATTGACGCCGAGATAGTCCACGGGTGCGGCGATGATCGCGTTGTCTTGCGGGCGGATATCCGGCAATAGCTTGCCATAGAGCGCCAGCATGTCATCAGGATAGCGCCCCTTGAAGACGGCATCGAGGAACCAGCGGTTCTGGGCACCGTCGAAACGCCGGGCGGCGGCGACGTCGGCAGGATCGCTCGAGGCGGCCTCGACGACGTTAAGATCAAAGACGATCCCGACCGATGCATCGGCGATCTCGGCGCGGATGGCGGGAACGGCAAGACCGTGGCCAAGCAAGGCGTGATGGCTCGCCGAAACCCCGCCCTTCGCACCATCATTGAGCCCTGGCGCATCCTCACCGGTTGCATGGCCGGACCAGCAGAAGGTCCAGGGCTCATTGAGCGTGGTCCAGCGTTTGACGCGGTCGCCATAGGCGGCGGCGGCCGCCGCCGCATAATTTGCGAAATGTTCCGCCGTCTCACGGCTGTACCAGCCGCCCTTGTCCTGCAGCGCTTGTGGCAGGTCCCAGTGGTAAAGCGTCAGGAAGGGTTCGATGCCGGCTTCAAGAAGGCCGTCGATCAGGCGGTCGTAAAAGGCAAACCCAGTCGCATTGGCACGGCCGGCGCCCAAAGGGAAAAGCCGAGACCAGGCAAGCGAGAAACGATAGGCATCAAGCCCGAGATCCTTCATGACGGCGATATCCTCGCGCCAGAGGTGATAATGGTTGCATGCGATGTCGCCGCTCGACCCGTCGGCAATGACGCCGTCAAGCCTGCAGAAACGGTCCCAGATGCTCTCCCCCTTGCCATCGGCCTGCGGCGCGCCCTCGATCTGGTAGGCGGCCGTCGCGGCGCCGAAGACAAAACCTTTCGGCAGGACGAGGCTCCTGGCGCGGGCTTCGAGGGCTTGTCGTTCACTAGCGATGCTTGATGTCATATTTTCTCTCGATCATGTTGACGATGCTTGCCGCGGCAAGCGTCAGGAAAATGTAGAAGATGGCCGCCGAGTTATAGGGCGCGAAGGGCAGGAAGCTTGCCGACTGAAACTCGCGCATACGCTGGGTAATGTCGCGGATCGACAGGATCGACAGCAACGATGTGTCCTTGAGGATGGCGATCAATTCGTTGCCGAGGGGCGGAATGATGATGCGGAAGGCCTGCGGTAATACCACGAGGCGCGCGGTCTGTAAGCGATTGAGACCAATGCTGCGCGCCGCCTCGATCTGGCCGGCGGGAATGGCGTTGATGCCGGAGCGGAAAATCTCGGCGAGATAGGCCGAATAGGCAAGCGCCATCGCGACGATGCCGCGGATGATGTTTGGCGGATCGACAAGGCCTCCGCTTGCGTCCTTGAGCGCGCCGCTGAGCGGCAGGCCGACATAAAGGACGATGACCAGCATCGGAATGCCGCGGATCGTGTCGACAACGAACTCTGATCCGATCGCCAGAGGATGGCGGCGATGCAGAAAGCCGCCGAAGGTAAGAAGCCCGACGATGATGGCGACAACGGCCAAAGTAATGCCGGCCGTCCGGTCGCGGTCGTTGAGCGTCTCGACCTGCCAGAGGATCGGCCAAGTGCCGGGGACCGCGGCTGCCGGCATCAATGCTGCGGAGACGTCCTCATTCTTTTTCACGGCGGCGATGGCCTCGAGGGGACCGAGAAAGGTGCGAAGCGGGGTTTCGGCGGCCGGCGCGCCCGGATACTGACCGTAGCGGACGGCGCCGATCAACGCTGCGGGCGTATTGCTGATGACCGCAACCTTGCCAGTGAGTGATCCGGCCAGCACATAGCTGTCGCGGGGCCTTGAAAGGAAAAAGGCGGCGGCGAGTGCAAGGGCGAGCGTTGCCGTCGTGAAAATAAGGCTGGTACGCCTTGTATAGTGGAGCTGCAAGAGCCCGACCCAGGCAAGACCAAGGACGGCCGCCAGAATATAGGCGGCGACGGCGGCACGAATGGTTGTGGCAACGCCGGCGGCAAAGGCGATGTGGGCGAAGAAAAGAACGAATATCAGGCCCGCACCATTGACAAGTCCAAGGATAAGGCGCCCTGCGCGTCGAAACCCGCCCTCACCCGCCTCGCTGCCCCGCCCGCCCCAAAGGAAGAGAAAAAGGCCAATGACGGTCGTGACGAAATAGGCCGAATAAAGCACTGCCTCGGCATTGCCCACCATGAGATCGGCTGCCGGGGTCAATTGCCTTGGTGTTACGCCCTTTACGACGAGGGTCGATGTAAAGGGGTCGACGGCGTTGGCGATGACCGAGGCGATGAAGGGATGGACGACGGCGCCAGACATGGCCACTGCGGCTGCCACAAGGTTGAGGAAAGCGGCTGCCCGCGCCAGACGAGGACGATATGCCTTCTTGCGCGAAAAGGTCAGAACGGCAATGCCGGCGGCAAAGCCAGTCGCCAGAACGAGGAAGCCTGGAACGAATGCCGCCGACCCGTTTTCGATGCCAAGGATGGCACGAAGCGATCTTTGGTAGGCGCTCGAAGCGGCAAAGAGATAGACGATGAAGGGCAATGCGGTCAGGATAATGAGATTGCTGGGCCGCACGCGTGTCAGGAACGACATTCATTCTTCCGATCAGTTGCAATGATCGCCCCTGAGTGATGAACCCAGGGGCAGGTCCTTTTATTTTTGGCCCCAATATTTGCCGACCAGCCCATCGAGCGTGCCATCGGCCTTGATTGCGTGAAGACCTTCATTGAAGGCGGCGATGTTGGGATCGCCTTTGCGGAAGACGAGGCCTAGCGGATCGGACTCAAGATCCCTGATGGCGACGACGAGTTCGCCGGCGAACTCCCGCTCATAGGCGGCAGCGTTGGCACCGTTGATGACGACGCCGTCCACGTCCTTGTTCTTCAGGGCAATCACCGAGGCGCTGAAACTGTCATAGGCAATGACATTCTCCTTGCCGACAATGCCCTCGGCCACCTGCGCGTCCGTGGTGTTTGCCTGTGCCGACAGCTTTTTGCCCTTGGCCTTGAATTCGTCGATCGAAAGGCCCTGATCGGCGACACGCATCAGGACGGCCTGGCTGTTGACGATGTAGGGCTCGGAGAAATCCATTGCCTTCTTGCGCTCGTCGGTGATCGAAACGCCCGAAGCGACGAGATCGAAATTGCCCTGATCGAGTGCGGCAAAAATGCCATCCCAGCCCGTCGTCACAAACTCTGTCTGGCAATTGATCCTGGCACAGATGGCGTTGATCACGTCGACGTCGAAGCCGACGATCTGGTTGGTTGCCGGATCGACGCTTTCCATTGGCGGCGATGTCGTATCCGAGCCGACCTTCAGGAGCTTGCCGCCGAGATCGGCGGCGTGGGTCGTATTTGACGCCAGGGCGGATAACAAAAGAGCAATGACAAGTTTCTTCATAGGGTTCCTCCTCTTCTTGTTGATGGTGTGCGTCAGGCAGGCCGCACGGCCATGCCGTCCGGTTGCCGTTCGATCATTGTAGGTCTGAAGACCTGCCGCAGCGCCTGCGGGCCCTCGCCTGCCATGCGCCGCAACAGAAACTGTCCAAGCGCGCGTCCAAGCACCTCGATCGGCTGGTAGAAAGTGGTGATGGGCGGGGTGAAATAGGCGCTGACATTGATGTCGTCATAGGCGATGACATCGACATCGTGGCCAATGCGCCGTCCAAGGCTGCCGAGCGCCGAAAGGACGCCGAGCGTTGTCGATTCGTTGACGCACACGAAGGCCGTCGGCGGCTTTGGCAACCGCATCAGGTCGATGGCGCTTTGCCGGCCAAAACGGGTGGAAAGATCGCCTTCCGCGACAAGGTCGCTCGATGCCTCGAGCCCTTCCTCCCGAAAGGCCCGATGAAACCCGTCGATCCTGTCCATGGCGTAGGAAAGCCGGCGCTGCGGGTTGATAAGGGCGATGCGCCGATGGCCCCCGGCGATCAGGCGGGCTGTTGCTGCGTGGGCTGCCCATTCATTGTCGATGTCAACATGGGCGTAGGCAAGCGGCTTGCGACAGCGGCCGAGCGACACAAACGGGAAATCACTGTCGACGAGAAAGTCGATGCGCGGATCCTCGGCAAGGATGCCGGAAAAAATGAGCCCGTCGGCGAGACCTTGAGCGACAATCCGGCGCGCCACCTCGCAGCCATCGGCCGCATCGCGGATGACATGTACGGTCATGCGATAGTCGCTGCCCTCGAGAGCCTGGCTGATGCCGCTGAGGATCTGGGTATATTCGACGCCGTCCCACTCGTAGTCATCGGCTGCGGTCACGGGCATCAGGACCGCGGCCTGGTAGGTCTTGCCGGTGCGCAGCGCCATGCCCCGGGCATTGGCCTGGTAGCCCGCCGCGCGCGCCGCCGCAAAGATCGCATCGCGCGTTGCCGGTGCAACCACCGGCGAGCCGCGCAGAGCCTTTGAGATTGTGGCGATCGAGTAGCCGGTCGTATCGGCCAGCGTCTTGATGGTTGCCGGTCGCTTAATGGGCACTCTTGTTGGATCTGTGGCCATGTCTCCTCCAGGCTCACGCGGTTTGCAACAGAGGTAACAGCCAATAAAAACGATTTCAAGTAAAATAAAAACGTTTTTATTTCGATCTTGTCGCATGTAGGTCGGTACAGTTCCAGAACTTGCGGGAATGCCCGCGAAGGCTCAGAATCACCGTTGAAGGGCAGGAAGCGCTTCCCGCCCAACGGAGGAATGGATCATGAACGAATTGGGCATTTCTACTTTGGAATCCGGTACGAAAAATATCAGCGCCAGTGCGCTCGAAGCGCTTGCGGCGCAAATGCACGGCAGCCTCCTTAGGGAAAGGGACGCCTCCTATGACGAGGCAAGAGCAATCTGGAACGGCATGATCGACCGCAAGCCCGGCCTCATCATCCGCTGTGCTGATGCCAACGACGTTGTTAATGCCGTGCGCTTTGCCCGCGGCGACGGTCTTCTCGTTTCCATGCGTGGTGGCGGACACAACATCGCCGGCACGGCCATCTGCGAGGGCGGCGTGGTGATTGATCTGTCGCAAATGAAATCGGTCAGTGTGGATCAGGCAGCACAGCGCGCCCGGGTGGAACCTGGAGCAACACTCGCCGATGTCGATAGAGAAACCCAGGCGCTCGGCCTCGCGGTGCCGACGGGTATCAATTCGACCACGGGCATTGCCGGTCTTACGCTTGGTGGCGGCTTCGGCTGGATCACCCGCAAATTCGGCCTGACGATCGACAATCTTTTGTCTGCAGATGTAGTGACGGCTGACGGAGAACTTGTGCGCGCGAGCGAAAGCGAGCACCCGGACCTCTTTTGGGCACTGCGCGGTGGCGGCGGTAACTTCGGGGTCGTGACGGCATTCGAGTTCAAATTGCACAAGGTCGGACCGGAGGTCCTGGCCGGCCTCGTTGTCCATCCGTTCGCTGATGCTGAAACCGTGCTCAAGGACTATCGTGCCGCGCTCGCAACGGCGCCTGACGAATTGACCTGCTGGACCGTCATGCGAAAGGCGCCGCCGCTGCCGTTCCTGCCGGAAGAATGGCATGGCAAGGAAGTGCTCGTTCTGGCCATGTGCTATTGTGGCGCCCTTGAGGACGGCGAACGGGCGACGGCGAGTCTGCGGTCGATCGGCACGCCGATTGCCGATGTCGTCGGACCGGCGCCGTTTGCCGGCTGGCAGCAGGCATTCGATCCCCTGCTGGCGCCAGGCGCCCGCAACTACTGGAAGAGCCACGATCTTGCTGAGCTTTCGGATACGGCGATCCGGGTCCTCATCGAGGCCGTGCGTAATCTGCCGGGACCCGAATGCGAGATTTTCACCGCCCATGTCGGCGGCGCGGCCGGGCGTGTTCCACTTGAGGCGACGGCGTTTCCCCAGCGCAACTCGCATTTCGTAATGAACGTGCATGCGCGCTGGCGTGAGCCGGAGATGGACAAGGCATGTATCGGGTGGGCGCGCGGCCTTTATGATGCCATGCGGCCGCATGCAACCGGAACCGCCTATGTCAACTTCATGCCTGGCGACGAAGTCGACCGTGTCGAGGAGGCTTATGGCGAAAACTATCAGCGTCTTGCTGCAATAAAACAGCGCTACGATCCGCTTAATCTGTTCCGCATGAACCAGAACGTGAAGCCGAAGGGCGCATAAGCGATCCGTTCTACCAAGGGGACAGCCACGCGAACGGTCCTGGCAAATGTGTTATTCTTGGACGGCGCGAGGGTCCCATTGGAGAAACATCATGGATGCTGCTGCATTGCGCGCCATTCAGGCGCCGATCAAGGAACGTTACCGGGCAAGACCCGCAGACGCCTCAATCACGCTGACGGCACGCGGCAGCATCGACGATGCCACCATCGCCTGCAAGGTGGAAACCGGCCGTGCGCTCGCCGTCGCGGGCTTGCACACGGCCACGGGCGGCTCCGGTCTTGAACTCTGCTCCGGCGACATGCTGCTCGAGGCACTGGTCGCCTGCGCGGGCGTCACCCTCAAGGCCGTTGCCACTGCTCTCGACATACGTTTGAAGTCCGGCATCGTCTCGGCGCAAGGCGACCTCGACTTCCGCGGAACGCTCGGTGTCGCCAAGGATGCACCGGTGGGCTTCAGGCAAATCCGTCTTGCCTTTGACCTTGAGACGGATGCGCCGCAGGAGGTGCTTGACCAGCTCATCAAGCTGACCGAACGTTACTGCGTTGTCTACCAGACCATATGCAGCGGCACTGCCATTGAGGTGACGTTGCGCCAACAGTGACCCGGCATTTAGAGGCCGAACGGAATTTAGGTCTTTGCGGTCACTGCGCCCGCGCATTCTTCCAGGTGCACTTTCAACAAGGACATGCCAAACTGCTTAAGGGACTGGTCTGAGGGGGAGACATGAACATGCGCGTTGCATTGCTAGCACTGACACTCTTGACGACATGTATGATGGCGGGATGCCAGTCAACTGGCGATGATGCGAACGCAGTTCCCGCCTCAACCCTGGCGCCTGGCATGGCCGCTACCGCTGCGGCGGGAAGCGGCGCGCCTGCCGATCTTGCAGACCTCGTCAACAAGCCCGCAGCCTCTGCTGCAAGCCAGATGAAGGCTCGCGGCTATGCTTCCGTGAGCTTTCAGGATGGCACTGCCTACTGGTGGAATTCGCGTACGACGGTCTGCGCGAGCGTTGTTAACGCCAACGGAAAAATCCAGTCGATCGGAACGGCAACGATACGCTTCTGCGGGCAGTGAAATCCGTGCGTTGGCGCGCGTCACCGACATCTGTTTGTAACAAAGATCGATAGGAGTGGACGCATCAATTCGAAGCATTGCTGATCGCGGGCGGCGGGCGCAAAGTGGCGCCTTGCCACTCTAGAATCGCGGTGTGAAATGGAAGAATGGGATCCGGTCGTCGTCAAAATGCTCAGCATTTTTATGCCGACTGCCTTTGAGGGACGCGCGTCGATCAAACGGCACTCGCGCTTCGTCCACTATACGACGGCGGCCAACCTTTTCCGCATTCTCGACCGGCAGGAAGTCTGGTTTCGAAATGCGCGGTGCATGAATGACGACAGCGATACGCAATACGCGGCCGCCAGGGTTCAGGAGTGGCTCGAGGACAACGGGCGCACGGCGCCGCTGGTGCAAACGCTCGAATTTTGCATGCCCGGCGTCTGGGCAGATGGCGTCAAGAAATTCACGCAATGGTTGCCGCGATTGCGCGACGAGACCTATGTTCTGTCGGTTGCCGAGCATGATCTTGAAGAACACGCGACCGGCAGGCTGTCGATGTGGCGCGCCTTTAAGGATAATGCCATTGGCGTTGCTGCCGTCGTCAACGTCGCACCCTTCGTCAACATGACCGATGCGCTGCAGGCCTATCCGGGCCCGGTCACCTACTGGACGAACAAGCAGTTTGACGACGAGTTCAAACTGGTGGCGCACCGCGTTGCGTCCAACCGCGACTTTCTGTCGAAGCTCAGCAAGGGAGCCCTGACGGAGGTGGTGTTTCTCATGCTGCTGTTCGCCATCACCTGTTGGAAACATCCAGGATTGCGCGATGAACGCGAATGGCGCGTTCTGACCAATCCCTTGCTCTGGCCTTCCAGGCGGCTCTTCAGGACGCAGCAGCTGATCGACCAGGTGCCGCAGCCGATTTATGCCCTGCCGCTGAAGAACGATCCGGACAACCATCTGACGGGGATCGAGCTTCCGGAACTGATCGATCGCATCATCATTGGGCCGACGGATCAGGCAGGTCCGATCCGGGGAGCGCTCGTTGCCAAACTGGCTGAGATTGGCGTCAAGGACGCGGATGCAAAAGTCGTTGCGTCCGGCTTGCCATTGCGCACCAGCAAGATGGGCTGAGCGAAGATACGCGGGCTTCGTGCTTGCGTCAGCCCCGGTTTTTCCCCAGGAGGCGCGCGACACGCATCTCGACCGAAATGGCGACATCCTCGCGACGTGCGAGCGCAAGATCGTCGATGACCTCCATCATCGCGCACAGGATCTCATCACGGTGCCAACCGGCATCGCATGCCCTGCCGACAAGCTCGATCAGCTCATCTTCGATCGCCAACTGACACTGGTGAAATCGCCCGGGATCGCTGCGCAAGCGTTGCGGTCTCTCGATGGTCATCGTCCCTCCCCCAAGTTTAAAGCACGCTTTCCAGCATGAGCAGCTCATTTGCCGGGAAGCGGCTTTTTAAGTTTTAGCGTAGCCTTGGCCCACGCGTCTATCCAGATGCGGATAGAATTCGTCGCATCACGATTGAGTTAACGCCGCCCAAGTCGCAACCGCAAGGCGTCGGCATAGCCTTGAACAAACAAGCTTGTGCCCGACGGCCCCCCCTTTTTGCGAGTCAGCCCCCTTTGAGAAAAAAGTGTCAGCCTCCGCTAACGCCCTCAGGTCTCGACCCACGCTTGCCCTCGAGCGATGGGCTTTGTGGCATTCCTGACCGGTTAGGTCCACAATGCTCAATATATGGCGATGCATGACAAATCGCCGATGGAAAACCAATGAGAAAAGGCACTGAGGAGAAGGAGGCCGAGCGGAAGGCCAGGAATGCGCAGAAGATGCGTAAGTGGCGCGCGAACGATCCCCCGTCACTTGAGGCGCGAGCCAAGGATGCCGAGCGAGCGCGACAATGGCGCGAGGCATATCCGGACAGATATCGGGTCCACCAGAAAGCCTGGTATGCCAAGAACCACGAGCTTCTAAAGGCAAGACGGCGCGCCTTAAAGGCATCGGATCGGGAAATGGGCAAGGAGAACCCTCCCTCAAAGCAAGAACCGAAAGTTGACATTGGGCGGATGGATCTTTAACAACGAAATACCGATATTTGCTTGGTGAGCTTTGGTAATCGCGCATCTGGCAACCGCGCCCTGAACGAACCTTTCTTTCAAAAATCGCTATTTTCACCCGCAGCGCTTGCGTTCGGCGGACATTCATACGCTATGAAAGGGTTCATCATGACCACTGGAACTGTAAAATGGTTTAATGCGACCAAGGGGTTCGGTTTCATTCAGCCTGACGACGGCGGAGCAGACGCATTCGTTCATATTTCGGCTGTCGAACGTGCCGGGATGCGCGAAATCGTTGAAGGTCAAAAGCTCGCCTATGACCTGGAGCGCGACAAAAAGTCGGGCAAAATGTCGGCTTGTAATCTGCAGGCTGCGTGAAACGGTAGCTTGTTTCCTTTGGCGACGGATGGAATGGCACGATCATCGCCATAAAGGTCAGGCATTCATGCCTGGCCTTTTATTGGCGCTCGTCTAGCCGGGCCCATTAACACCAGGAATTCCATGACACGCACACCAAACAAATCCCGCCAGCAGGCCGAGCTCGCCTTTGGCAAGGTCCAATCGCAATTCTTGGCAAGAGAACGGGCGTTCGAGGAGCTGAACTCAGCCGTTCAAGCCCGCGACGAAAAAACCTTGCGGCTAAGGCAGGCCCGTCTGGCAAAGGAATTTGCGGATCGGACAAGCGCAACTGCCGCGCTCATATTGAAGCGCGCCACGAAGGTCTGACATTAGGTGTTTGTGGATAGGGTGCATGCCTGTCACAAATTCTGATTATTTTGAACGACGGACGCCAACTGACAGTTTTTTCGTCGCAGCGCCCACTTAAACGATGAGGCGCTGGCCATGGTCGGTGTGGCGCAAACACCGCCATTCCCTTTTTTGCCTCAACACAAAGGTTTGTTCGATGAATTCGCCCGCCCCTGCATCTTCAGGCAATGCAGAAACCCGATTGCTCAAAATGCTTTCGAAGTATCGTCAGCCTCGGCCAGTTCGCAGTTCATTCGAACTCATCATAACGGTCGTTCCCTTTGTGGCGCTTTGGCTATTGTCGTGGGGGGCTGTCCACTACGGGTACTGGGTCGGTCTGGTTTTGAGCGTACCTGCGGCCGGATTCCTGCTTCGCCTGTTCATGATCCAGCACGACTGCGGGCATGGATCGTTCTTCGGCCGCCGCCGCTTTGATGACTGGACAGGTCGAGCCATCGGAATTTTGACGCTGACGCCCTACGATTACTGGCGGCACGCACATGCCAAGCATCATGCATTCTCGGGAAACCTCGACGAGCGTGGCATTGGCGATATCACAACCCTTACCGTTGCAGAGTATAGGGCTTTGTCGCGTTGGGCGCGAATTGGATATCGCATGTACCGGCATCCGCTCGTGATGTTCGGTATTGGCCCGGCATGGCTGTTCCTGTTCAAGCAAAGGCTGCCATGCGGTTTGATGCGCGAGGGATCCCTGCCCTGGATTTCAACGATGACGACCAACGCGGCCGTGGCAATCATCACCGTTTTGATCACCTGGAGCATCGGCTTGTCGTCGTTTCTTCTCGTTCATCTGCCCATCGTGTTGTTGGCCGGCTCAGCGGGTGTCTGGCTGTTTTACGTGCAGCATCAGTTTGAGACGACCCATTGGTCGAAGCCACCTGATGGCAATTCGCCCACGCGGCCATCCACGGTGCCTCGCACTACGACCTGCCACTCGTTCTGCGTTGGATGACCGGAAACATCGGCATCCATCACGTCCACCACCTGTCAAGCAAAGTCCCATTTTACCGCCTTCCCGAGGTTCTCAAGGACCATCCCGAGCTGGGCGATATTGGGCGCATCACCATTGGGGAAAGCCTTCGATGCGTGAAGCTCGTGCTTTGGGACGAGACCAGCCAACGGCTTGTTGCGTTCAGCGAGGTGGATAGACTGAAAGAGGTGCCTCTAAAGGTCTGACCGGATGGTGGCAGAACCTTTTTCGCGCCTCGCCAGGCAAAAATGCGCCAGATGGGTGGCGCTCGACGGCGGCGCGTGGCGCTGCAACGATATCGTTCAGAGGCTGTTAGCTGGCAAGAGCTTACCGTCCAATTAGGGCATTATCGCTTTGAGGTGTACACTCCATAGCCAGCGTGGAGGACGCACCACGGAACAACCACAAAAGCCGACAGGGCGACCGCCGGCCTTCTCATCCATAACCATATCAACAGGAGAATACGATCGTGGCGAAAGGTCAAATGCGCAGCAACAAGGAAGTCCGTAAACCAAAACAGAGCAAGACACCGGAAGCAGCCGCCCCTGCTGCCTTCAGCACTACGACAAAGCGTCTCGAGACGCCTAAGGGACGTTGACCACGCCTACGGGCTGGCTCCTCGTCCTGCCCGGTCTTGCGGGACAAATGTGGTTTTCCTGAAGTTGGCCAAGGTTCGTTGTCGATCTGAGACGAGCCCGCTTTGGTCATGCAGGAGAAGCCACCAGTGATCCGAACGCCTTGACGCTGTCAAAAGATCAGGCGGAAACGCGGGAACTGGTTTGACGGCGCGTAAGGTGCGACCATGCTGAGAACGATCATCGTTCGCACGAACATAAGATGAGGTAACTACAATCGCTATTCGCCTGTGCGGAAAGCAAAGCCTCCTGCCGGGGGCTAAACAATTATGATCACCTCCAGGCTTATTGCAAAAAGGACGCGTTCATCAGCACAATGCTCGCACACCCGATGGAGTTGACTATGCGGCCTGATCCCTTGCATACGAGAGATATGGTGATCATTGCAGTTTTGACCGCGGCCAGCATCTTCGCGTTCGCAGGTGCGGTGTCTTACCTTGGTAACACCAAGCATGATTTCCTTGCGCCGCCAGTCGTTGCGCGGAATTGACGTTCGACAATGAAGAACGCATTCGCCATGGGGTGTGTCAGCAACGGAGACTTCACCGCAGGATTCAACGAACCGCTGCTCCCCATGCCTCTCAAGGGTGCTTCTTGCTGGCTCCTTTGCTCCTTTCGCGGCCCTGGGCACTGGAGTGAGTTGGCATCCTACAGCAAGGCGCTCATGGCACTTATCTTCGCTCCCTGCCTGGCCGCTAATCGAGGAAACGCGCGTCGCTTGGAGGCAGATTTCTTTGCGGCCGACAGCAGCCTGCCGCACCAGCCCTGACCCGCCGATGTGACGGCGTCGATATGCTATGATCAGCGATGCCGTCGACTTGTCGCGCAACCTAAAGTAGCTCGCGTTCCTTACCTGCAAAGGTGTCCATAGCGCATCTTCGGTTATAATTACGATTCTTATAATCGGGATCATAATAAGAGAGATACACTGAAACTGGCGCTGGTGGTGGCTGAAATCGAATATGAAAGTGTCATGCAATGGGTCGCCAAGATGCGCTCAGCCGCCAAGCTCATCCAAAGCTTTAGGTGTGGCTTGAAGACGATTTAAAGCTACATTAGAAAAATGCCATACCTCCCCACAATGGCTTCGACTTACGTCCCTTGAATTCGATCGAGGAAGTCACGGCACAACGATGCGTTGTGCCGTGACAGTGCAACTATTCTGCTGCTGCGAGCTGCTGCTCGAATTCGGCTGGAACCGAAGCAATCGTCTTGAGGATCTGCGAGGCGATCTCGTAAGGGTTGCCTTGCGAGTTTGGACGCCGATCTTCCAGATAACCGCGATAGCCATTGTTGACGAAGCTGTGCGGAACGCGGATCGAGGCACCACGGTCGGCAATGCCATAGCTGAATGTATGGATCGACTGCGTCTCGTGCTTGCCGGTGAGGCGCATGTGGTTATCCGGGCCGTAGACAGCGATATGATCGGCTCGAGCCGCTTCGAACGCAGCCATCAGATCTTCGAAATACTCCTTGCCGCCCACTTCACGCATGTAGGTCGTCGAGAAGTTGGCGTGCATACCTGAGCCGTTCCAGTCGGTATCGCCAAGCGGCTTGCAATGCCATTCGATGTCGATGCCGTACTTTTCGGTAAGGCGCAGCATCAGGTAGCGCGCAAGCCAGACCTCGTCTGCGGCTTTTTTGGAGCCCTTGCCGAAAATCTGGAATTCCCACTGGCCTTTCGCGACTTCCGCGTTGATGCCTTCGTGGTTGATGCCGGCAGCAAGGCAGATGTCGAGATGTTCTTCAACAATCTTGCGGGCGATATCGCCGACATTGCTGTAACCGACCCCGGTATAGTACGGACCCTGCGGGGCCGGGTAACCGGCGTCGGGAAAGCCGAGCGGACGGCCATTCTTGTAGAAGAAATATTCCTGTTCAAAGCCGAACCATGCGCCTTCATCGTCGAGGATTGTTGCGCGCTTGTTGGAAGAATGCGGCGTTACGCCATCGGGCATCATGACTTCGCACATGACAAGAACGCCGTTATTGCGTTCGGGGTCCGGATAGACGGCAACCGGCTTCAACACACAATCCGAGCTGCGGCCTTCGGCCTGGTTGGTCGAGCTGCCGTCAAAGCCCCAGAGAGGAAGTTGTTCAAGCGTCGGGAATTGTGCGAATTCCTTGATCTGCGTCTTGCCGCGAAGATTCTGCACCGGTTCATAACCGTCGAGCCAGATGTACTCGAGCTTGTATTTTGTCATGTTCGTTCTCTCACACGTAATGGGGCCTTAGGGATCCCTGCTTGAAGCGTCTCGTTGAATTGGGCGCACCTTGCCGGATAATTCCATTCAAGCAATTTACGTGCCAACTATCGTGGCAGCTGCGGGCAGCGCTCCAAATCCAGTGAATTGCTGATATGCCGGAGGCATCCTCATCTCGCCTCTGGGCGACGCCCCTAGGCAATCGATAAACGGCAATTTTGAAGCCCAAAATTTCGACACCGGCGGGCGTCATTTTGCCTATGTTTTGGGCAGCTCTTGTTACTCTGCCGCCGAAGGCACCTGTGGGTGCGACCATCGCTTTGCGGTTTTGGCGAGGAACCGCGAAACGTCTTCCATGTAAAGGAAGATTACCGGCGTGATGAAGAGTGTCAGAACCTGCGAGACAACGAGGCCGCCGACGACTGCAACGCCGAGCGGTTGGCGCAGTTCAGAACTTGCGCCTGCGCCAATGGCAATTGGTATGGTGCCCATCAAGGCAGCAAGGGTCGTCATCATGATCGGCCGGAAGCGCACGAGACAGGCCTCGCGAATAGCGTCCAATGAGCTTTCGCCCGCCCTTTGCCGGACAAGGGCAAAGTCAATCATCATGATGGCGTTCTTTTTGACGATGCCGATCAGCATCAAGATGCCAATGATGGCAATCACGCTGAGGTCGTAGCCGAAGAGTTCAAGCGTTGCGAGCGCGCCTGCGGCCGCGGCCGGCAAGCCCGTCAGAATGGTCAGCGGGTGAACAAAACTCTCATAGAGGATGCCAAGGACGATATAGATCGTCAGGATCGCTGCGCCAACGAGCAGGCCTTGATTGGCGAGCGATTGCTCGAACACCTGGGCCGACCCGGTGAAGCTTGATGTTATCGTCGACGGCACGCCAAGTTGCGTTTTCAGCGTGTCTAATTCCTGTATGGCCTGGCCGAGCGACACGCCCTGCGGCAGGTTGAAGGAAATCGTGACGGCCGGAAGCTGGCCGAGCTGGTTGACCGCGAGAAGGCCGGTCGTTCGCTCGACCCGGGCAAAGGCGGAAAGCGGGATGAGCTTGTTGGTGGTGGTCGAGCGGATTTGCATCTGGTCGAGCTTGTCGGCAGTCCATGGAATATCGGGGTCGAGCTCGACGATGACCTCGTAGCTGTCGCCGGTGGCAAAGATGGTCGATGCCTGGTTCGTGCCGAAGGCATAGTAGAGCGTATTGCGCAACTGATCGGAATTGATGCCGAGCAGTTGCGCCTTGTCATGGTCGATGACGAGATTGGCCTGAAGGGCGTTGTTCTGCAGATTGCTTGATACATCAACGAAGGTCTGGCGTTCCTGCTGCATTGCCAAGAGCATTTTTTGTGACCAGGGATAAAGATCGGTCGAACTGACGCTCTGCAAAACGTATTGATATTGGGCGTTCGAGGAGACGCCGCCAATGCGCAGGTTCTGCACTGCGACAGGATAGCTTGTGATGCCCGGGATTCTGGCAAGGGTCTGGCGCAGGTCACGCAGCAACGCCTCAAGCGGCGCCCGTTGCGACTTGGGCTTGAGCTCCACGAACAATCGACCCTGGTTGAGGCTGGCCGAGTTGAAGCCGCCGCCAACATTCGAGACGACGTGCGCGACATAGGGACGGCTGGACACGGCGTCCGCCACCTGCTTTTGCAACGCCACCATTGCGTCGTAAGATATGTCCTGCCGCGCTTCGGTCGAGATTGACAATTGCCCAATATCTTCGGTCGGCAAAAAGCCCTTGTTGATCGTTGAAAAGAGATAGACGGTGGCAACGACCGTCAAAACAAAAATGACGAGGATTAACGGACGCGCGCGCAGGCAAATGTCGAGAATCCGGCCATAACCTGACTGAACTGCATCGAAGATACGCTCGGTCCGCGGCTTGGCTTTGTCTAGCGCAGGTTGGTGATCACGCAGGTGACTGCACAGCATGGGCGTCAGGGTCAGTGATATCAGGGCTGAAGCGCAGATCGCAACGGTAACGACGACGGCAAACTCGTTGAAGATGCGCCCGACAACGCCGCCCATCAGCAAAATCGGTATGAAGACCGCGACGAGCGACGTGGTGATCGAAATAATGGTAAAGCCGATTTCCTCGCTGCCCTTTAGCGCCGCTTCAAATGGTGACATGCCGTCTTCGATGTGCCGGGTTATGTTTTCCAGCATCACGATGGCATCGTCGACGACGAGCCCTACCGAAAGGGTAAGGCCAAGCAGTGAAATGTTGTCGATCGAAAAGCCAAGCAAATACATGACGCCAAGCGTTGCAATCAGCGACAGCGGAACGGCGATGACAGGAATCAGGGTTGCCGACAGCCGGCGCAGGAACACGAAAATAACCAGGATCACCAGGCCGATCGTCAACAGCAGGGTGAACTCAACGTCGGAAACAGCCTGGCGGATTGACGCAGAACGGTCGTTGATGATGTGGATGCCTGCTGACGGGCCGAGGTCCTTTTCGAACTGAGGAAGGACTTCGCGCACGCGATCGACAACGTCGACCGTATTGGCGCCAGGTTGGCGAAAGACCGCCAGGACCAACGAAGGCTTGCCGTCATACCTGCTTTCGGTCTGCGTCGTTGCGACGGAATCGATGACACGCGCCACATCGCCAAGTCGCACCATCTTGCCGTTGGGAGCCGCAACGATGATCTGGCGGAAGGTATCGGCATTCTGCGCCTGCGTATCGGCCTCGATCGCTAACTGCTGCGTCGGGCTCGATATAGTGCCGACCGGGGCGATGGAGTTCTTGGCTGCGACCGCGTTCGTCAACTCGTCGAGACCGATGCCGCGCGCCGTGGCCGCATTGGGATCGACTTCCACGCGCACCGCATATTGCTTGGTGCCCAGAACCTGGACCTCGCCAACGCCGCTGATTGTCGAGAAGGCCGGTGACATGACGTTTTCTGCGTAGTCGTCGAGTTTCGACAGCTGCATCGTGTCGCTCTGCAGCGCAACGAGCACGACCGGCGCATCGGCGGGGTTGGTTTTCCGGTAGCTCGGAGGCGTTGTCATATTGGGCGGCAGCTTGCGCAGCGTGCTGGCGATCGCCGCCTCGACGTCAGCGGCGGCCTGGTCGATGTTGCGATCGAGATCGAATTCAAGCGTAATCTGTGTTGATCCGAGTGTACTGGTTGCACTGATCGTGGAGATGGCCTGGATCGTCGAAAACTGCTTGATGAGCGGGGTCGAGACGGCATTGGCCATCGTGTCGGGAGACGCGCCGGGGAGTTTCGCTGAAACAGTGACGATCGGAAAGTCGACCTGAGGCAGCGCCGCGACCGGCAGGAACTTGTAGGCAAAGATCCCGGAAGCTGCGAGAGCGACCGACAGCAATATCGTCGCAATCGGTCGCCGGATGAAGATTGCCGAGAGGTTCATTGCGCGGCCTCAGCGGGCAGCGCCTTTGCAGCATCGCCGCCGGCGTTCTTACCGGGGGCAGCTTGCGCTTCCTTCGTGGTGGTTTGAACCGTTGCTCCGTCCTGAAGGTGCAACTGGCCATCGACCACAACCTCGTCCCCCGGCTTTACGCCCGACGCGATGACCGCGGTATCACCAGCTGTATTGCCAAGGGTGACGTTCTGCATCGCCACTTTCTTGTCGGGATGGACGAGGAAGACAAAGGAGCCGCTATTGCCTTGCTGTACGGCAATCAGCGGAACCGTCGTCGCGTCCTTCTGCACGCTGAGATCGACAACGGTGGTTACATACTGGCCCGGCCATAGCGCGCCATCCTCATTGGCGACATCTGCTTTAAGAACGATGGTCCCCGAAGCGGTATCGACGCTTGAATCGATGAAGTTGAGCGTGCCGTTCGCGACGGTGTCGTTCCTGCCGGGAAGCTTGATCTTAACCGCCGCCGGATGGGTCGCGACTGCCGCCCTCAGCGCAGGAAGGTCGCTTTCGGCAAGGGTGAAGGCAACGCGCAGCGGCGCCATTCTGGTAATGGTCAAAAGGCTCGTCGTATCGTCTGTGCGCACCAGATTGCCGACGGATGTATTGACGACGCCGACGCGCCCGTCGATGGGTGCGGCGATGGTCATGTAGGACAGTTGCACCTGGTCGGCGCTGATCTGCGCCTTGTCCATTTCAATCATCGCCTCAAGCACCTTTACCGCGGCCTCAGACTGATAGACCTGCTGGTCGGTATCGACCCGCTGCTTGGCAAGGTTCTGGGCACCGGAAAGGTCAAGCTTTGCCGCACCAAGGCTGGCCTCATCTTTGGTCAGCGATGCTTGATCCTTGTCGAGCGTTGCCCTGATGGCGCGATCATCGAGTTTGAAAAGAATGTCGCCCGCGTTGACCATCTGGCCGTCCGCCACGTTCTTGGCGACAACGACGCCATCGATCTGCGGGCGGATTGCAACGGTTTCGACTGGCTCGATTGTCCCGACAACGGTCTTGGCGACCGGGACATCCTCCTTCT
>NZ_JBBNAM010000400.1:0-7635 GCF_037994425.1 Phyllobacterium sp. | reverse complement strand
GCCTTAGGTTACCCACCCAAGCGCTCCAACCAGACATTTTTGAAAGGTGAGTGCTATGTCCTACAGAACAATACTCGTCAATTTCAACATCGACGGTCCGGTAGCACCGCTTATGGATTTCGCCATCAATCTGGCTGCTCGATTCAACTCGCACTTGATCGGCTTTACGGCGGCGGGCGTTGTCGCTCCCACGACAGCGCGCCATGGTATATTGATCGACAACCAAACGATGGGTCGCGAGCGGGAAGAAATTGACCTACGCATGAAAATATTACGACGCGAATTCGAGAGCCTTGCCGGTACTCATGTCTCCCACGAATGGCGCGAGGCTGTCGTCAATCCAACCTCCCTCCTGATTGAAATGTCTCGGGTAGCTGATCTCGTCATCACGGGGCCCGATGAGGTGATGACGCTCGGGCATTCAGAACGTTGCGTCAATTTGGGCGACGTGGTGCTGGAGGCAGGTCGGCCTGTATTGGTGGCGGCAAAGGACGCTAAACGCATCTTCACCAATACCGCACTGATTGCGTGGAAGGACACGCGCGAGGCGCGCCGCGCTGTTGTCGACGCTCTTCCGCTGTTGTGTCAGGCGAACGATGTTGTGGTGGCAACCGTCGCCGACGACGCGGACACACTTACTCAGGAAAGCCTCGATGATGTTGTAACGTTCCTCCACCGTCATGGAGTAAAGGCTTTGAGCAAGATCATCGAGGACAAGCACGAGAGCGAAAGCCTTTTGACCTTTGCGCGTTCGATCGAAGCCGAACTCATCATATCGGGGGCCTACGGGCACAGCAGGGTACGGGAGATGGTGTTCGGCGGAGTCACCCGCTCGTTGCTGGCAGAAGGCAACTCCAGCCGTTTCCTATCAAGCTGAAGGCGACGCCAAAGTCTCATTCTGGCTGTAGATTGAGGATTGCCGGGATGAGATTTGTATCCAACGGATTGCGGATAATCGAAAATCCAAACTCTCGGCACATTATTGACCGAGCAACGCCCAGCCGAGGCCACGTCCTTGCAAGTCAAGTCTGACAAGCACTGCATATTCCGCGATCTCGTGATCCGGATCGGAGAAAGTCGAGCTATCCGGGCCAGTTGACTGCTCCTCTTGTCCGTCGTGCGACAGGCGAAGCTTCTCGGCCTCAGCCGTGGCAGCGTCTATTATCTGCCGCGTCCTGTGCCCGACGGGGCTCTTGCCCTGATCCGGCGGATCGACGAACTGCATCTTGACTACCCGTTTGCCGGCAGCCGGATGTTGCAAGGCCTTTTGAAGGCAGAAGGGCTTGTGACAGGGTGGCTTCACATCGCCACGCTGATGAAAAAGATGGGTATTGAGGCGATTTACCGCCGCCCCAATACGTCGAAACCTGCGCCAGGACACAAGGTCTACCCCTACCTCCTGCGCAAATTGGCGATCACCAGACCCAATCAGGTCTGGGCGATGGACATCAGCTACATCCCCATGGCACGCGGCTTCGTTTATCTCTGCGCTGTCGTCGACTGGTTCAGCCGCCGGGTTCTATCATGGCGGTTATCGATCACGATGGAGACGGCGTTTTGTATCGAAGCGGTTGAAGAGGCACTGGCCCTGTATGGCAAGCCCGACATCTTCAATACGGACCAGGGATCGCAGTTCACCTCCATCGACTTCACGGCGGTGCTGTAAAAGCCGAGATCGACATCTCCATGGACGGTCGCGGCGCATGGCGGGTCCATGTCTTTGTTGAGCGGCTCTGGCGGTCGATCAAATATGAGGAGGTCTATCTGCACGCCTACAAAAGCGTGCCGGAGGCCCGGCTGGGATCGGCCGGTATCTCCGTTTTTATAATACCCGCCGCCCACATTCATCCCTTGACCGGCAAAAATGAAGGACAAGAGCTTGCCGGAGCTTGGGCGAATGGCGCTCAGCGTAAAGCTCGACATTGTTGACATTTTAGCGCTTAGATCCGCTGATTTTGACCTAGCGCAATGCGCACCTTCGAAACATAATGAAAGTATTGGGCTTCTTGCCGGCGACTAATCGCTTGGTCATGTTTCGAGAGAATGTCCATTGTCCAGCTCAAGAACAGTCCTTGTTATTGCCCCCGACCATGGGCTGCGACGGTCAATTGAGTTCGCGCTCGAGGTTGAAGGCTTTGCGGTATTTTCATTCGAGCAATTGACCCCTGCCCTTGCATCGCCTCATGTCGCAGACGGCATCTGCATTGTCATAGACGAGGAAGCGCTTTTGAGCGACCCATTCGCGATGGCGGCGGTCAAACAAATCACCCAACCCGCACTGTTACTTGTAGACCGATCCCGTACCATGCCTGAGGTGCTCAGCATCAAGATTCTCAGAAAGCCCATCTTGGGCAACGCGTTGATAAGGGCCGTCAGATCAACTGACGGTAATCTACGTTGAAACCGGTAGGTACATGAACGAATTTCGCGCCCCAACAATTTCGGCAACTGTAGTCATTGGACGGAATGCAGAGGTGGTCATGCTAGCCTACACGTCAAATCAATTTTCCGCGTAGCTCCGGTCGGATAATCATTCGATCGTTCCATTGCCGCCCGGCCCTGCTCACCTGCAACAGACTTCGTTTTATGCTCCCGGATCGGAGATTTACGCTCAAGGCGAAAAGACCGTAAACATTTTATCAGGTCGAGTTCGGTGTCGTTCGCGTGTATCGCCTGCTTGCCGACGGAAGGCGTCAGGTCAATGCGTTTCATTTATCCAGGGAAGTCCTCGGTCTCGAAGCCGATGAAAACCATCATTTCTTTACGGAGGCAATAATGGGCACCAATCTTCGCTTGTTTCCACGCTCTAAGCTCGGCGCTATCTCTCAGGAACTGTTCTCGCTGGCATTGCGCAGTCTCCCGCGCGCACGGGAAGCTGCTTGGCGGTCGATTCAGGCTAATCGGCACACCCCAACGATAATTCTCTCGGTTGTCCTGTTCGCCGCTGCAGTCGTGCCGTTTTTCGACCGGAAAACAGCCCTGGAAAGTCCCGTCGCCCGGTGAAAGGAGTCTTTCCCATGTTGATTCAAATCAATGCGCCGAGCGCACCTCGGATTGAAAGTCATTGCATGCCTGTCATTAGTCCCTCAACCCCCGATGAAAGTGATCTCAATGCAATATCCTCGACTGCACTTCCACGGGGCGGCGCACGGCGTCACAGGGAGCTGCTATGAGATCGAGACGGCAAACTCTCGCATCCTGATCGACTGCGGGATGTTTCAAGGTTCGAAATCAGAACGCGCGCTGAACTATGAACCGTTCCCTTTCGAACCAGCCTCGATAGACGCGGTCGTCCTCACGCACGCACATATAGACCACAGCGGGCTGCTGCCGAAACTGGTAAAGCACGGCTTCACGGGCCACATTTTCACGACAGTTGCAACGATCGATCTTTGTTCCGTCATGTTGCCGGACTCAGCGCATATTCAGGAGATGGAGGTCGAGTATTTGAATCGCCGCAATGCTCGACGCGGGAGAGAAACAGTTTCCCCGATCTACACGCAGGAAGATGCCGCAGCTTGCATGCCCATGTTTCGGCCAGTCCAATATTGTCAATGGTTTTCGGCCGCGAGGCAGTTTAAAGCGCGTTTCTGGAACGCTGGCCACCTTTTGGGGTCGGCCTCGGTGGAGGTCGAAATCGAAAGCAGTGGAGCCAGCCCGCTGCGCCTGCTTTTTTCCGGCGACATTGGACCCAGCCATAAGCTCCTGCAACTGAAACCCAAAGGCCCCGTCGAATTGGACTATGTTGTGTGCGAAGCAACCTACGGCGATCGGGATCGCGGGGATGTTTCGGAGGACCAACGACGGGAGTGCTTGCGCGACGAGGTCCGCCGCGCAGCCGAAGCCGGCGGCCCGCTGATAATTCCTTCCTTCGCAGTCGAACGAACGCAAGAGCTGCTCGCGGACTTATTCGTGCTGATCAAGGATGGCAGCATTCCAACGACTTCTATCTTCGTGGACTCTCCCCTGGCGACTCGAGCGTCCGAAATTTTCGAACGCCATTCTGTCGACATTGAGAATGGCGACGTACTGCGTGCCGCTCTTGCCGCGCCGAACATCTATTTCACCGAGACTGTTGAACAAAGCAAAGCCATCAACAGGATGCACGGATATTTCATTATCATCGCGGCGAGCGGAATGTGTGATGCTGGGCGCATCCGTCATCATCTCAAGGCAAATTTGTGGCGTCGGCAAGCGACATTGCTGTTAATCGGCTACCAAGCTCAGGGCTCCCTGGGTCGTATATTGCTCGATGGAGCGGCCCGCGTGAGAATTCAAGGTGAGGAAATCGAGGTGAAAGCCGCGATTCGTCGACTTGACCTGTATTCGGGCCACGCGGACGCGCAAGAACTGCAAGACTGGATACAACAACGCCTACCAATCCGGCATGAGATTTTTCTAACGCATGGTGAAGTAACTGGCCTCAGTGCATTAAAAACGCGTCTTTCGGCGTTCTCGCCGAAGTTAAGGATCACAACCCCGGTTCTTGATGAAACGTTCGAATTGACGCAAAACGGAGCGCACCGTGTCGAAACAGGCCGCCCGCGCCGATTGCTTCCGTCAGACGTGGCGCGTCTCGACTGGCACAACGAGCTTTCACGCTTGCTGCTGGACATCAACCAAGTGGTCGGAGGCCAATCAGATGAACGGGGAAGATCCCTTGTGATCCGGCGTCTTCGGCGTGCACTTGAAGCCGTTCAAGAAGGACAATGAGAACGAGCTGGCGGCCGCCGATATACCGGCCACCAAACTCACGATTCAGGCAACGGTAAGTAAATCCTCCACCTCTTTAACTCCGGGTGCCGACCAAGCCGCCTGCGTCACCAGCCCCCGATCCGCCCAGACCTTTACGCGTCCTTCAAGCGTTACCTTGCCACGATCATCGACCATCACGCGGATGTCGGATGGCTCGACCCGGGCATGTCGGTTCAAAGCGTCTTCGATCCGCCTTTTTACGTCAAATGACGAGACATGCGGCTTGACCTCGATTTTGTTGGTGACCTCAAACACACCGGCCAATGCCCTTACCGCTTCGGTCGCCGCGATCTTCTGGTAGTTCCAGTCGACGGTGCCGGTCAGAACCACCCAGCCGTCCTCCACCTGCACCTGGACCGCACCGTCCGGAAGGTTCGTGCTCCAGTTGAGAATGTTCAGCGCTCGCTTGGCTATTTCGTCGTCCGCTGTGCGATGGCTGCCGGCGGGCCGCACCTCCATGTCCTGGGCGATACCACGTACACCCTTAACTCGGCACACGACCTCGGCCGCTGTGTTCTTTTCTATGTAGGTCGGGACATGGCCCGTCAACGTAACCACCCCGTTTTCGACTGACACGCCGATATTGGCGGCGTCAACGCTCGGCTCGAATTCAAGTTCGTCGAGAATATTCTGTCTCAGAACCATGTCGTTCATCGATGTTGTCCTTTCCTGCGTCTGGCAGTCTTATTAGCAAGATTGGAGCGTATCGCGGCTGATCGCATTGATCGAAGTCAAACCATGTCCCTTGGTAGTATTTGTCCTTGATAAATCCATTGCGGCGTGTCGAGCATGCTGTCAATAACAGTCGGTACCTTTCGAAACCTGCGGACATTTTCACTGCTCACACGTCACAATACATTGAAATCACCGCGAGCGGTTCGATGCCAATGCCTGCATAACTTCCTCATCAGACAGCTGTGGAAAATAGCCGTAGTGGAAGCCAATTGCTTCCAGCGCTGCGGGCTCTTCGAGACAGACAACTTCTTCGACCTCGTGTCTTAGCGCTTCCATCGTTTCAGTTGCCCCGACCGGAACAGCGAGAATGACCTTTCGAGGTTTACGCTGTTGCAATCCCAGGATTGCAACACGAGCAGTTGCCCCGGTCGCGATGCCATCATCGACGAGGATGACCGTACGGCCCGCAACATCGATCGGGGCCCGTTTTCCGAAATACACAGCACGGCGGCGTTCGATTTCCTTGAGCTCTTCGGCGCATTCTCGCTGAAACACCTCTTCCGAAACTCCGCTACTGTAGAAGACGTCGTCATTGCGTACCACCAGGGGATGAGAGCCGTCGATTACTGCACCCATTGCGAGTTCTGGTTGATACGGGACGCCGACCTTGCGTACAATAATTAGATCAAGTGGTGCGACGAGCTCGTTTGCGACCTCGACTGCAACTGCTACACCGCCTCGCGGCAGGGCAAGCACAACGACGTCCTGATTCTGATACTCCTTTAGGGCTTTGGCCAACTGCCTGCCGGCATCCGCTCGATCTTCAAACATGACATGCGCTCCAACTGATCAGCTGCACAAGAGTAGTGTAGGAGACCACTACAATTGGATGTGATCTTTGATCCAGCGCAATGCCGAGCTTCTCGACACGAAATAGTTTTTCGGTTGAACGGCAGCCAGTGCAGTCCGCAAAGAGGAGATCAAGATGAACAGGTTCCGTTGGCAAGATGGTCTGATCACGATGGTCGGCCTATGGCTGTTTATCTCACCCGTCATCCTTGGATACGGTGGTAAGGACGCCGTTGCACTTGATGCTGTTGCCTGGAATTTCATACTCTCCGGATTGGCCATCCTGACAATCAGCGTTCTGACACTGTTTTGGTACCGGTCATGGGAGAAGTGCGCAGATATAGTCATTGGCGTTTGGCTCGCATCATCGCCTTGGTCAATGAACTTTTCGGACATGCTCGCTGCGCGACTTAACACATGGGGATCATCATCGCGGCGACGGCACTTTGGGCGATTTCCGATGGCCAAAGACCCTTTCACCCACTGTAGGACGCGTCCTTCCGCGTATCGAGAACAACAATGACAAAAGCCCTTTATTTGATCGTTATCATCATCGGCCCAATATTTTTTGGCGGAGCCATCGCGTTCGCGGACGCTTCGCCTCCGTCGCTTGCTCCCATGCTGGAGCGCGCGGTTCAGAGTGTCGTGAGCATATCTGTTACGGGAAAGACGGAAGAGGAGATTGATCCGCTGCTTCAGGACCCATTCTATCGCCGGTTCTATGGTCTGCCGGAGGCGATTCCTCCCCAGGCCTTTTCCTTTCAGTCGGTGGGGTCGGGCGTTATCTTTGATGCGCAGCGTGGGCTGATCCTCACAAACTACCACGTTGTCGAACATGCCGACGCCATAGCCGTCACTCTCGGTGGCGGAAAAACCTTAGAAGCGAGATTGGTGGGGTCGGATGCTGAGACCGACCTGGCGCTGGTCGAAATCAAGTCTGATAGTCTCTCCGCGATGCCAATTGGTAATTCCGATGACTTAAGGGTCGGAGACTACGTGGTCGCTATCGGCAATCCCTTTGGTCTTGGGCAAACCGCGACGCTGGGCATCGTCAGCGCCCTCGGCAGACCGGGTCTAGGCAACGATAATCTTGAGGAATTCATCCAGACCGACGCCTCTATCAATCCCGGAAATTCCGGCGGTGCACTTGTCAATTTGCAAGGGGAACTTGTCGGCATCAACAGTGCTACGGCCGGAAGCGCCCTCGGCGTCAGTTTCGCAATACCAATTGGCCTGGCCAAGCATGTTGCAGATGAGTTGGCGGTGCATAGACAGGTGAACCGCGGGGAGCTTGGTGTCGTCATCCAGAACATGACGCCGAAGCTCCGCCTTGCGCTTAAAATCAACCGTGATTCA
>NZ_JBBNAM010000399.1:0-2522 GCF_037994425.1 Phyllobacterium sp. | reverse complement strand
ACAGTGGCAAGCGCAATCGCGTCGACTAAGTCAAGAGTTCCTACGACGTTGAAAATTCCGACAAACGAACGAGCGGCCCTCGATCTGGCCGATACAGCCACAATGGCAATAAGCGCCAGTACTGCCGTAAGAAGATCCCCGTAGGCTGCTGGCGTCGAGAATTCCGAAGGGATTCCAGCATAGACAGCGCCCGGAGCGAGGAACATAAGACCCAAATGCCGCAAGGAATGTAGGAGAAGTATTGGCAACACAACAGCAGAAGGTTCCAGTTCTGACAGCTTTGGGATGAGATAAATTCTGGCGGCTATCCAGAATACGAGCGTGCTGAACAGCAGATTTACAGTCAGGATATTCACGGGAAGTCTCCTCAACTCAAGATGCGTTTTGTTCTAAGGCGGAGCTAGGTTACACATGCGCCTGGCCCGACCTCCCCGATCGTGACCGGCAACGGCCGGGACAGCTTGTCGTTTGACCCAGTGCCGCAGGCATTAGAGCGAGCCCGTGTAGCAGCTTGCCGACGTCACCCTTTCATCTCGCATTGTACGATTTCGAAATGCCGTTGACGATCTAAGGAGCAGCAGCCAAATCGCACACAATTGGCCCAGATCGGGGCCAAAAAGCGGTCAGCTCGTGTGCTAATCAATCCCGCCAACTCGTTAGTTCAGCCAAGTGTATGCCAACAACGGTTCCAAGGTGATCGCCTTGACAAGCGTTTTGCCCGTAGTAGCATTTAGCTTTCCCGTGGTTGGTGGCCATATTACAGCGTATGATTGCGACTGATTAAACCGGTCGAAGGGTAAGCGATGGGACTGTCCTGGCAACAAGGTCCGCTCTCACTTGGAGCAGTTGGCCGATTCCTCGTGCCGGAACCTTTGCCCGAGAGGTTATTGTACGTCGAACCGCTCCGCAGGCGCATGAGGGTGCGCTTCGGAGGAGCTTGGATAGCCGACAGCGAGGACGTCCTCGTCCTTTTCGAACCCGGACGCTATCCGGTGGCTTATTTCCGGGACGCTGACATTTCTCCGGATGCCCTGGAACGGACCGAACACACCACCCAGCATCGCGACCTAGGGTCCACCGCGTGGTACACCGTAAAAGGGGGCGAGCAAAGCGCCCACCGGGGCGCGTGGCAACACATCGATCTGCCCGATCACGCGAAGGAATTAAATGGACGAGTGGCCTTTGCCTGGCGGGCTATGGATGCCTTCTACGAGGAGGATGAACGCGTACTCGGCCATGCCGCCGACAGCTACCATCGCATCGACATCCGCCATACGTCCCGCCGCCTGGTTGTCCGCCGCGGCGACCGCGTTATTGCCGACACCACGCGGCCACTCGTGCTTTTCGAGTCCGGTTTTGCGCCGCGCTGGTATGTCGACCGCGCCGACGTGGATGAGTCCGCCTTGATTGCCGTCGAACTCCAAACCTTCTGCCCCTACAAGGCCCTGTGCAACTACTACGACATCGGCGATACCAAGAAGGCGGCATGGTCATATCGAGAGGCCTATACCGAAGTCAGCCGCATCTCCGGTTTCGTGTCGTTCGAGCCGGATATCGTCTCGGTCCAGCTCGACGGCACTGAACTCCACATCGAACCGGGTCAGTCTGTGATTCCGCACGGTCCCGACCGAGACCTCACAGTCGACGAGGCACTCCCTCCTCGCATCCGGCCATGAGAGGCCGGCCGAAGTCCACACCTCAAAAGACTGGAGCGACATGCCTCGGCTGCTGTCAGTGAACGTCGGCCTTCCGCGCGACATTGAGTGGAAAGGGCGCATTGTCCATACCGGAATCTGGAAGGATCCCGTGCCTGGCCGCCATCAGGTCCGCCGGCTGAACATCGACGGAGACGGTCAAGGCGATCTGGCCGGGCATGGGGGTGAGCAGCGTGCCGTATTCGTTTACCAGATCGACTCCTATCGCTATTGGCAGGAACACCTGAAGAGAACTGATTTCGTCCACGGACAGTTCGGTGAGAACTTCACGGTAGAAGGTTTGCCCGACGATGACGTATACATTGGCGACCGCTATCAGATTGGCAATGCCGTGTTCGAGGTCACCCAGCCACGGGTCACCTGCTATCGTGTCGGCATCCGTATGAACGAACCGAGGATGCCCGCTCTGCTGACGGCGAGCGGGCGACCCGGCTTCTATTTTCGCGTTCTGCAAGAAGGCAACGTGGCCGCGGGCGACGAAATCGTGAAGGTGGGAGGAGCCGAGGTGCAGATGACCGTTGCAGAGATCAACGATCTTCTTTATTTACCCGATCACTCCCGCGAAAAGCTGCAGCGTGCATTAGAGATCGGCCCGCTTTCGCCCGGATGGCGTTTTTCATTCGAAGCATTGATGCAGAACAAGTCCACCCCTAGGGAGGGTGGCAATGCGGGCTTGATGCCGGCCGCAGCCGCGCATCCGGTTGCGCCGGGGTTTCGGCCGCTCGTGGTCGCTGCGATCGATCGGGAGTGCGAGGATGTACTTTCGCTGACGATGAAGAGCGAGGACGACCAGCCGCTACCAGAAGC
>NZ_JBBNAM010000398.1:0-4724 GCF_037994425.1 Phyllobacterium sp. | reverse complement strand
AGCCACAGCTGTACGGCTTTCCCCCGAAATCGAGGCTCCATATCTTCCGCAGTCTTGTAGAGGCCATCAATGGCCAACAGTTCCGCTTCAAGTTTGCGGCAAAAAAATGCGTGCCGATGCGTTTCCGGCTGATCCCGCCATGGCCCGTCCTCGCAGCGTGCCATAGACGTGGATTGAGCCACCCGCGACTATTTCAGCGCCCGAGGCGACTGACCCGATGATCGTTACATCGCCCTCAGGAAAGATCACCGATTGCCCTGATCGCACAGGCTCTTTTATGATGATCGACGGCATCACACGGATTTGCGCGCCGCCGGGAGAACTCGTTGGCGGTACCGGAGGTTCGTTGTTTCCGGTGGATAATTCTATTGCTGCATTTTGCGCCGGAGCTTGGAAATCCGTTGCAGATTTCCCACCCTTCAAGGCTGGTGGCATACCAGGAGCAAGCAGTGAAGGGCGGGCACCTTCAATCCCCATGAGCGATACCCCACGCTTTGCAAGCTCGTTGATCAGGAGCGTTAGCTCAGCACGGTCAGTTTGGAGGTGCTCAACGTCTAGAACGATCGGCTTACCCAAGAAAAAGCCTGCAGAACGCGATGCGAGGTCGTCTAGTCGCGCCAGCCAATGATCGATCGGTGCTTCGGGCGCAAGCACAAGGGCAAGAAACGAGCGGCCTTTAAGCCGAATTGATTGAGAATCTGTTAGCACTTTGGTCATCTAAGTTAATTTTTCGTTTCAACGATATATGCGGCGGAAGGTTAACAGATGGTTAATTTTTTGCCGATGAGTATTGCTGTGGATCTTGCAATCTCGCCCTCGTGCAGTGTCGCGCTGTTTGCTCATCGGAGTTTTTGGCTCTTGTATCAGTGCGCGTTGGTGCGGTCGCAGGCGCCTTTAATCCTGTCGATATTTCCGACGAGGAACGATTGAGCGCAGAACTCCCGCGCCGGAATGACGGCTTCGCGCCTCATGTCGGTCATTCACATCGAATTTAGTGCCACCTGAAAGCAGACGTTGCCAGAGTGGGCCCTAAGCTTATGAACGATAGAACGTTGCGATCCGTGTTAAAGCCAACATCTGAAACTAAAAGAACCGAGCGTCGTAGGCAGTTAGAAGGGGCGGCGCGATCAAGGATGGCTTTGAGCTGATCCTCTCGGCGAAGTCAGTTTGTAAATCCAAGAATCTTGTCATGGAGGCCGACGATCTTGACATTGAGCGCTTCGATAGCTTTCAGAATCGCTGCCGCCTCTGCCGGCGCGCTCTCGGGCAATTGGTCAAGGCCGTTGCAAGAATGCACGAGCTGCCCAAGCAGCCTGCGCAACCTGTCCTTTCCAAACTTACCGTAGATGATCGCGTCAAGCCGATCGGCAGCGGTCTTGCCACGGGCCTCTCGCAATGCGTCGCGATAGCCGCTCAATTCCTGCATGCTCATCTCGACGTTGAGAGCGGTAGCATCTTGGCTAGCCGCGATCGCGGCGACATCCTCGAGCGTACCAGTTCCGGCCGCGATTACTTCCAAATAACGTCGCGACCCCTGCGGCGCGAAACAAGAGACCAGCATTGCCCTTTCTCTGGACGTGAAATCGAATTGTGCCCGCCTCGATCCTGCACAAACCCCGCGCACATGACAGGTCCGGCAGGCAGGCCCCAGCCCGTAACCATTAACTCTCAGTCCGTTTTCTCCGTCTTGGTTTTCCAGTCCTTTCTTTAGCCTGTACGCGCTCTGCGGAGGGGACCACTGTCGTTACGAGAAAGGTAAAGATGTCGGCCCGCGCCGCAACTCGTACTATTGGTTTAATTGTCTCAATATTGAAAATGGACTAAACTAACGCCATTGGGGAACAATCAGATACTATTCGCCGACAAGGTTTAAACCTGTCGATTTTAAGAAAAATGGGACAGGTTAGTTCCGCTTCATCTCTTGTTCCATGTACCGGTCGAGGCAACTCGCGCCGGCAAAGATTGGAGATTTGTCATGCCAGCCAATTGGGCACCACTTCAGAAACTTTCGAACGGTCGAGTCGAGTGGCCGACGGGTCCGATGACGGGCCTCCACCCAAACTTTGAGCCCACGTGGGTCGAGGCCTGGGTAGTGCAGTCTACCACCGGCGCGAACCCAGCTGATAAGATCTTGACGGGACCCAGTCAAAGCACCGCCCAGAGTTCTTGGACAGGTTTTACGCCGAACCAGTGGACTGCAGCCGAGCCTGGGTGGAAAAGCGGTGACTTCTATGCCGGACCGGCATTGGGGATCTCGCTCCTGGCAATGCGCAATAAGACCACAGGGGATCATGAGTTCGATTGGTGGTTTCAGCCGATCACTCTATTTTAGAGCTCGGCAGCCGTTGAGCTACGCGTAGTTGGAGGATGAAATGGTCATCGATGACGAATTTATCAAAAAATTTGAGATGCAGATCGAAGCCATGAAGAATATGCAACAGAAGGTCGGGAAGGCGATCGAAGACGCCCAAAAGCAGGTTGAAAAACTGAGAGAAGCGAAAGGGCAATCTGTTGAGGACGTCTTAAAGTAAATGTAATGTCCCACCGTTCAGGACCGTGGTGGCTGGGATCGCTCGGTGGAAAGGACCCGAAGGCATATTCCACTTCGTCGGGAGAGTCGCGGTTGGACTCTGGATTACCAATTTGACGCGCGCGGTCGCGTGCGCCTTGATGCGCAAAACATCGCACACCCCTGTTTTGGAAGAACAATAGGATCTGAGTTCTTTACATCAGCAGTGTGGTTTGCAGCCCGGTATTCCCGGTTTCCGCTACTGGCATTGCCGGAGCGCAAGGCCGTGAAGTTGCGACCATATTGCGCGCGTGGTCTGCCAGCAAAGCTGAAGTCAGCGCGGCTGAACGTCCCGCCATCGGCTTTGTGAACGCGACCTCTATGGTTGCGTTACCCCGGCGAAGTTCACCAAGTCGGCCACCGTGAAGTCTCCGGCAGTGGACGAAGGCAGGATAGGTGTGAACCCGCCGGCGACGTTCAGATAGGATGAGGCATCCCTCTTCAAGATCCTGACAAACGTCTCCGCCACGATCCTGCCGCCGACCGGACCCAACTGATTTCCACTGTGGAGGACGGCGGCCTCACGCAGGACGTAATACCACAGGGGCGTCTTGCTCAGCAGCAAACCGCCGCTGGAATTCAGCACAGCCACTTCGGCCGCCGGCAATCCAGATGTCAATTGCGCCGTGGTCATGGGCGTGATGCCGAATGCGTTGGCCATGCCCTGTCCGCTCGGCAGGCCGAGAGCCAGAGCGCGCCGGAGGTTGCGCGTGGCCAAAATCGCCATCATTCCCGCGAAACCGGGCAGTGATTCCAATCCATTAGCCATGAAGCTATCGATTTTACGGGCTTTGTTGTGAACCGGCACTGGCACTCCGGTATCAAAGAACGCATTGAAGTCGACGACCCAGTTTGAAAAGACCGGCAGCCGCGGATTGCGATTGAACTCGAAAACCTTTCCGAGCGTGGCATTCGGGAAGTTGAAATTCACCCAGTAGGTATCGCGGACCATGCTGTGGCCGAACCGGTACGCTGCCACCGCGAACTCGACCGGCATTTGGAACGGACTGCCGATAGGAGCAGAAACGCTCGTCATTGCGTTGTTCACGGCGGTCGCTCCGCAGATTCTTTCCAGAAAGTCATGCACCACGGCCCATTGGTAGTGATGGGTCACGATTCGCTTGGCCTCTGCGAAGATGTCGCCCGCGAATGCTACTGCAAGCAGCAGGTCAACGACGGCATTATGGAAACGCAGCATCGCGTGCTGGAACTGGACGATGATCAGCTTTTTCGTCGTTACGCGGATCACCGATTACGGCAGGGTTCGTACCCTGCATGCGGGGGACTTCCCAGTTCGTCTGCGGGACCATTCCTGATAGGTCAGCGTTGTTGCTGGGGCCGCCCGAGCCGGTAGGCGTGTTCGTGCACCTGTGCAACTTGATTGCGGTGGCTGGACCGGATGCAGGAAAATCATAGAGAAACGGATCCAGGCCAGGCCCGCGACCGTAAACAGAATCCAGATCGAGCGTCGGGCTCCGCATGTTATTGATCGTATTCGCATCGGTTTCGGCGTCGAGAGTCGACGAGACGTCGAACGTGATGTCATGGTCCACGAACTGACCAAAATAAGTGAAGCCTGCCGGATCGAAGATACGCCCGCGTCAGCAGGATTGTCAGATGCAGGATTGGGATCACGGCCGGCGTCTCCCATCATGTTACCGAGTTGGCCGAGGAGTGCTTGCGTGGCGAAATTGAATGGCAACTTCGTTGCCTTGCGGGTGGCTGGTGACAACATGTACCCAAAACGATCGGCGCAGGCGGAACTGAGCCAGGGAAACGGAAACCAGTAGAGCGGAATTTTAACGCCGTGAAAACGTCGTACGCCCGGCTTTAATGCGGGGATGGACTCTTTGACGTCTTCCGGTAACTTTTCCACCGGAAGGTCCGTCGGCTTGATGCGGTTCGCGCTGGCCAACAGTTGCTCCAGCGAAACGGTCGGCCTCAGATCCATTTCGATCTGACGCCTTTGCAGCTTTGACAGGGCCATTGGCTTTTTGTTAACGAATCCCTTGGGAATGGATGTTCTCTTTAAGCGAGCGCAGCGACTTTGTTAAATTCCTGGTGCCGCTCAGAAAGAAGAACTGGTTCGTCTACGCCAAGCCACCCTTCGCCGGACCCGAGGCCGTTCTGGCGTATCTGTCGCGCTACACCCATC
>NZ_JBBNAM010000397.1:0-1570 GCF_037994425.1 Phyllobacterium sp. | reverse complement strand
GCTGTCGCGCCTTCCTTCATCTTGACGAAGAAGGGGTTGGTGTCGGTCTTGGTGATGAGGCAGGCGGAAACATCCGCGGCCATTGCCGGCGCCGAGAAGGCGACGCCGAGGGCGAGCGCGCCAAGCGCTGCGGAAAGCACTGATTTCTTCATTTAATCCTCCCAGAGATAACCGACCCACCCCCTGGCGGTGCCGGAATTGACGAGCACGAGAACGCTGCAGTCTCGCCGACGGGCCTCCTCCAAGCCGTTCTGTGCCGTTTGACGAGGGTAATTAAGAGCGAAAGAAATCGCCTTGTCAATAAATAAATCCAATTGAATTATTAATTCGCTATGGCATGCTGAGCAAAAATAGCGCATAGGCCACGAGACGGGAGGAGCGGCCAATGTCGTCTTTAGACGGTCCGGTTCACACACCGGCCCAACCGCCTATATCGAGTCCGGCGGGCGGCGCGAACCAGATCAGGGTCCGCGCCTATAACGAGCGGCTTGTGCTGTCGCTGGTGCGCCTTTACGGCTCCCAGTCGAAGGCGGATATCGCACGCCGCACCGGCCTTTCGGCACAGACGGTGTCGGTCATCATGCGGGCACTGGAGAAGGAAGGGCTGCTCTCTCGCGGGGAGCCGGTGCGCGGGCGCGTCGGCCAACCCTCGATCCCGATGCGCCTCAATGCCGACGCCGTTTACTCGTTCGGCGTAAAGATGGGCCGACGCAGCGCCGACCTGGTGCTGATGGATTTCGTGGGCAATATCCGCCTGCAGCTTCACCAAACCTATGCCTATCCGCTGCCCGAGGTTTTCCTGGACTTCATTACGTCAGGCATCCGCGAGCTTGAAAGTCGACTCGACGAGCAGCAGCGCAGCCGCATTGCCGGCATCGGTATCGCTGCCCCCTTCGAACTCTGGAACTGGGAAGAGGAAGTCGGTTCGCCGAAGGGCGCCATGGATGTGTGGCGCGACTTCGATCTCCACGCGGAGATTGCCGCCCGCGTTCCCTACCCGGTCTACCTGCAGAACGATGCTACAAGTGCCTGCGGCGCCGAACTCGTGTTCGGTATCGGGCCGTCCTATCCCGATTTCGTTTATTTTTTCATCGGCTCCTTCATCGGCGGCGGCATTGTCCTCAATTCCGCGATCTTTTCCGGGCGCACCGGCACGGCCGGCGCCATCGGCCCGCTGCCGGTCCGTGGCAAGAACGGCGAAACACTGCAGTTGCTGGAAGTCGCCTCAATCTTCGTTCTGGAAAACATGCTGCGCGAGCGCGGCATCGATCCGCAGCCGCTCTGGTATTCGGCCGACGACTGGATCGACTTCGGTGAGCCTTTGGAGACGTGGATCCAGGACACCGCCAAGGCGCTCGCGCAGGCGATCGTCGCGGCCGCCTCGATCATCGACTTCAGTGCGGCCGTCATCGACGGCGGGTTCCCCGGATGGGTACGGGAACGGATTGTGCAAGCGACGATCCATGAAGCGGCGATGCTCGACCTGCAGGGCGTTGTCATGCCGGACATTATCGAAGGCGCGGTCGGCGCTCATGCGCGCGCCATCGGCGGCGCCAGCCTGCCGATCTTC
>NZ_JBBNAM010000396.1:0-2705 GCF_037994425.1 Phyllobacterium sp. | reverse complement strand
CGAGGTCCTCACTTTTCGAGTTCTCGTTGGAGTTTTGCAATTCGTCGAGGATCTGCTGGGCGATACGGCTTGCGTCGATCGGATTGTCCAAACCTGCGGCGATGATGGCAAACTCGTCGCCGCCGAGGCGCGCAATCATCTGGTCGCCCCGAATGACCGATCCAGCGCATTTTGCTACCTTCTGCAGCATGGCATCGCCGGCGGCGTGGCCGAAAAGGTCGTTGACCTCCTTGAACCTGTCAAGATCAAGACAAAGCACGGCAATGCAGCGACCGCCCCTGCGATCGTGTGATGCGATCTCCTGTTCAAGACGAATGTTGAAGCTCCTGCGATTTGGGAGCCCCGTCAGCACATCGTGATGTGCAAGATGATAAATGTCGGCGGCCGCCTTCTTTCGATCGCTGAGATCGCGCACCGCAATTGCCGTACACTGCTCATCAGCATACTCGACGGTCCGCATGACGAGCTCCACGGGCATCGCCCGACCATCAGCGGTCATGAGGTCGGCTTCGGTAAATTCAGTTTCCTCGCTCAGTTGCGCACGGATTGGTGTCGTGGGAAACAGACGGCGTACGGATGCCTGGCGCAGCTGCGTTCGCGTAAAGCCGGCCATCTTCTGAAAGCTGAGGTTTGCTGTCAGCACTGTCTCGCCGTCCGTTATCAGCAACCCCTCGACGGCAGCATTGACCAGCGTATGCATCCGGCGGCTTTCCCGTTCTGCTCGCCTGCGATCCCTAAGATCGAGCCACAGCCCCATGGCCGTCAGTACCAGGATGAGCAGGCTCACGCCCGCAACCAGCAGCGACATGCTTTGAGGATCGATGGCATTGCCCGGAACGTCGATTGACGCGTCCGGAATGATTGAGACAGCGCTCATTGCGGTGAAATGGTGGCTGCAGATAGCAACCGTCAAAAGCAATGTCGCCAGTGGCGTGCCCAGTCGCCCCTTCCTCGCCACCGCCGTATAGAGCGCGGGTGCGCCGATAATCACGCCAAGGAAGATCGAGACGGCAACGAGCCTCGCATCCCATGTAACGCGCCCCTGAATTTCGAACGCGGCCATGCCGATGTAGTGCATCGTCGCAATACCGCCGCCAATCAGGCCCCCGCCAATGAACGCGTCGCGCGCGTCGCCTTTTCGAACAGCAAGTCCCAGTCCCGATCCAGTCAATGCAATGGCAGCAAGCATTGAAACAATGGTCAGGACGAGATCGTAGCCATTGGGAACGCTTGGCGCGTAAGCCAGCATGGCGATGAAATGCGTTGCCCATATGCCAAATCCCCCAGAAACCGCAGCAATCGCGAGCCAAAAGCGCCGCTGATGCTGCTTAAGGCCCTTGCTGTGTTGAAGGAGCCTTATGGTCGTGAAGGTGGAAAGCACACATACGAGGGCGGCGAGCGCCACCAACCGCATGTCATGTTGGTTAACGACACAATTATACACAGTCAGCATGGGGCACTCGGATAAATGGGGGATATTTCGCATCACAAACAGGAGCCGGCATCAAAGCATCAAATGTTTGATGGCCCGTTAAGTTGTATAATGGGAGCGCCCTTAGCTGAGACGACGTGGGGGCGCTGGGGGAACTTCAACGTGGCAGACCTATTTCCGTTGACCTCCATGCCCGACCGCGACCGGTGGGCCGTACTTTGGCCATCGTCTGGCGACGTCATTCAATAGCTTGGCATAGGGCCGCGCATGAATGTACTCAGCCTTTGCCGCGGCGACGGCCAATTCACCGTTCCGTTCGCCGCATGTGTCGATGGCAAGGTATGGGCCGTCTACCTTGATCCGCAAATAATTGAACAAGCAAGGGCGCAAGTAAGGTGCCAGGACACGCATGTTCACGCATGGATATGCGCAGACGCACGCGACCCTGATCGACTATGTGCTGATGGACATCACATTTCACGGCGTTCCCGATCAGGCGCCGCTGGCAGGAAGCAGTCAGGCAAGTCTTGAAGTCCAAAATCCTGGTTACGTTCTCAACTGAGATGCCCTTGCCCGCGAAAACACGAAGGTTCTTAACGAGCCGCGAGGGCCGCGCACCAAAATGCGCATGTCACCTGATTGCGTCGTCGCCGTCGTGGAACCTGCCGGATTTGCCCTCGCGCGGGTCGTTGATCTGCCGCCTTATCACGATGGCGCCATATTTGAACGCTCCGCCTGAAGCGATTGCATAGCAAACAAGAAACGGGCAGCATGCCATTTCCTGGCGGTGCAGGGGCGACGGCGCAATTGCCGTCAATGCATTGCCGGCGAGGGCTGGCAAATGCGGTCATGACACGCGCGCAGCAGTTTGGGGTAATTATTGGCCTTGCATTCGTCGCAGCGCTCACGATCCTGCGGGCGACTGATCCGCCGATCCTGAAACTTGCTCGCGATGTCACGTTTGACGAATATCAACGTATTCTGCCGCGCACCTTTGAAGCCATGCCCGTGCGGGTGATCGACATTGACGAGGCCTCACTGCGTGAATACGGCCAATGGCCCTGGCCGCGCGATCGGATCGCCAAACTTGTCGAAAGACTGAGCGACTTGGGTGCTTCGGCCATTGCCTTTGACGTCCTCTTTGCCGAGCCGGACCGTCTTTCGCCGAGCAATATTGTTCGCGACGTAACCGGTATCGACCGGTCTCTCCTCGATAAATTTCCTGACAATGATGCGATATTTGCGCAGTCGATCCTGGGAAAGCCGGTCGTGT
>NZ_JBBNAM010000395.1:0-2374 GCF_037994425.1 Phyllobacterium sp. | reverse complement strand
GGCCCGGCCTCTCCACGGTTGTGCTCGGTGTCATTGTGGAGAAGCCGACGGCAATAGTTGACGTCGGCGCGTTAAAGCGTAAATGCTTCGCTCATGACTCTCAATCTTGTCAAACTTTGCGTCGGCTGCAGTGCAATTGAAGAACTCGCGGCCTGGATCGATTTCCGTCTGGATGAACGGAGACAGGCCGGGCTCTCGATCGAGCAATTTCATACGACCCGGATGGTGCCCAAGCGCATCGACGAGTTGCTCGACGGCGGATCTCTCTATTGGGTGATCAAGGGCAACATCCAATGCCGCCAGCGCCTCACGGACATCCGAACATTCCCGGACGATCAGGGCATTTCGCGCTGCCATCTGGTATTGGAGCCGCGCATCATCGTGACGGAATGGCAGCCTCGCCGCGCATTCCAAGGTTGGCGATATCTCACCAGCGAGGATGTGCCCGCCGATGAGGGGCAGGGCAAATCGGGCCGCGCCAAGCTGCCCCCCGAATTGCGCAATGAGCTGGCCTCGTTAGGCCTGCTCTAGCGCTAAGAAATTCGCAGCCTGACCGGGCTGATGCCGTTGCGGCTGTCAGAATGCAGGCGCAGGCGCACCGGCGGCATTGCCGCGCGTCGGGTGCGGGCCGCCTGGCAGAGCAGCACATTGACGAGATCCATGGTCTTGAATGCCGCGGTGCCGTGCCGAAGATCGGCGAGGCGCAAAGCGGCTTGCTGCAAGGCGTGCATGCCGAATAGTGATGATTTCGATTCCCTGGCAGTCAGGCCCGCCGGGTCATGTATTTCCGTGGTACTGGACATTCGCAAAACCCTCTACACTGTACAAACTGGGTCTTTCGGGTTGATGCCTTACGATTGCGGTGCAATTGCAAAGCAGTTGAAATTCTGGCGCTTGAGCGCTGCACAGGCATTACTCGCCGCCTTGGCGGACGGGATGCCGGCAAAGCGGGCACGGTGATAGGTCTGTGAACCCTTCTGGAACTTTTCCGTGTAAGGCGAAAGCGAGGCAATCGGACCACCGACCTGGGCCGCAGCCTTGGCCAGCATTGCCTTGGCTTCCTCCGAGCTTCCGACGGAAGCAATCTGCACCATCCACCCACCTGCCGACGGCGCGGAGGCCGTGGTCACAGGGTCGACGTCGGCGACATCGCCTTCACCGATTTCAGCCTTGGGCGAGGGCGTTGGGACGGCGAGTACGCGCGCTGCGACGGACGGGACTGGCGTCGGCTCCGCATAGGCCGTCACGACCTCCGCGGGTTGCGCCGCAGCCTCCTCGCGCTGAACCGGCACAGGGACGGGCGCATTTTCCGGCAGGTCGACTGCGGCCACCTCAACCTTGCTGTTCCTGCGCGAAGCGATCAGGTTGCCACCGTCGCGGCGCGAGGCGGAAGGAAGGTATTTGTCGATGAGCTGCGCCATTTGCGCGTCACGCGCACCTCCGCTCGTGCCGCCCATGACGACGGCAATGAGCTTCTTGCCATCGACGTTCACTGAGCTGACGAGGTTGAAACCGGAAGCGCGCGTATAGCCCGTCTTGATCCCATCGACACCGCGTACTTTGCCGAGCAGTCGGTTGTGGCCGACGATGCGGCGGCCGCGATAGCTGAAGCTGCGCGTGGAGAAGTAGTCGTAATACTGTGGAAAGTGTTCGCGCAGCGCGATACCGAGCAGCGCCAGGTCCCGGGCAGAGGAGCGCTGCTGCGGATCGGGCAGGCCATTGGCATTGCGGAACTGGGTGTTACGCATGCCGAGTTGCCGCGCCCGATTGGTCATTATGACGGCGAAGCGTTGCTCAGATCCGCCAAGATACTCGCCGATTGCCGTTGCCGCGTCGTTCGCCGACTTGGTGATCAGCGAAAGAATGGCCGCTTCGGCGCTGATCGTCTGACCGGGGCGGAGGCCGACTTTCGTTGGCGGCTGGCCGGCAGCGTAGGCGGAAACCGGGATGGGTGTTGATTTCGAAACCTTGCCCGCCTCCATTGCCTCGAAGAGCATGTAGAGCGTCATCATCTTGGTGAGCGATGCCGGAAACCGCTGTGCGTCGGCATTGGACGAATAGAGCGTCTTGCCGGTGTTGGCATCTACAACAATAGCCGCGGCCCTTGTTTCGGCTACCGCTTCTGAGCTGCCGGCAGCGCTGACGCCAGAGATCATCGCGAGAACCAGGAATGCATGAGCCACTTTTTTGATTAGTTTATTTGTTTGGCGGGCCGGATGAAGCACAATCAACACCTGTTCCATATGCGGTGGGTTCTCGTTGATGATCTGACGCATCAGATTGATTTCGTGAACTTTATCCGTATCAGCGTTACCAAAATGTTTATGGTAACCGCCGCGTTGACGATTTCCCCCGTCTTTATCGAAAAATTTAC
>NZ_JBBNAM010000394.1:0-6198 GCF_037994425.1 Phyllobacterium sp. | reverse complement strand
ATGGTGACGAAGCTCGATCGCCTGGCGCGCTCGGCCGTCGATCTTTATGCCATCGTGACCCTGCTGGACGGCAAGGGCGTCGCCTTCAAGGTGCTGGACGATGCGGCCGTTGATACGACAAGTCGTACCGGCAAGCTGGTCATGGGCGTCCTCGCGCTGATTGCCGAGTTTGAAACTTCCATCCGGCGCGAGCGGCAAATGGAAGGCATCGCACGGGCTAAGGCCGAGGGGCGGGCAGGCGGCCGGCCGAAACTGGTCACGGACGCCATCGCCAGCGACATACGCGCACGCCGCTCTGCCGGCGAAAGCTTTCGCTCGATTGCGAAGAGCGTCGGTTTCAGCGTGGCAACGATCCAGAACGTCTTGAAAAGCGCGCCGGCCACGGGTACGGGCGAGGGGCGGGCTGTAGGTAAGCGAATATGAAACCACTTGGAAACGCCCTGTGATCGCGGCGTCGTGCATGCAGCGCCTAAGCCATATGTGAAGCTGCATGGCGTGACGCTTAGCAAGGCCGAACATGCGCAGCCTTGCGCAACAATCGAAAATTCAGACGGCTTGAGCCGGCCGCTGCGTCGCGATCTAGCGGCAACGAGCCAACAACCGTATGTGGGGGCTCAGGCCACCGCATGCGAAGCTCCGCAGTATCTTGGGGACTACCAAAGAGGTCTCTCCGCGTCTGACGGAGCTCGGCTCGCCCGGGGTTCTGCTGTGAACTAACTGTCTAATACTGAGGCAACCTGCAACCCCGGTTTACGGCGGCGAAGGTCAAGGCCAATGCTGTTTTTTCGCCTCCATCGGGTGATCCCGGGTGACTATTAGTGCATGTTTACTTGGCGCCACGGCGCCGATTCGCGTTGCAGCATTTCGTCCTCCGGCCTTCATCATTCCGGACCAGTTAGCCCGTCAGAGACGTGGTCACCCGAGCCCGCCAGGGACTGTTGCCTCGCGAACCGCAGAATCACGCCCAACGATGCCGCGAGGGGTATCGCCAACAACAGGCCGATGAAGCCGAATAGCCATCCGAAGGCAAACAGCGCAAACATCATCCATACTGGGTTGAGTTTGACGCGACGACCGATGACCCGCGGTGACAGCACATAATCGGCAAGCATTTCTCCGACGATGAAGATTCCCCCCACAACGGCGACAGGCACCCAATTTGGCCAGAACTGGTCCATGGCAACGCAGACCGATACGAAGATACCGGTGGCGGCCCCGAGGTAGGGAACAAAACTGATGAGACCTGCGGCGATGCCGATCAAGGTGGCATGGTTGAGCCCAGTCACCTTCAGGGCTGTCGCGTAAAGTGCGCAGAGAATGAGACAGATGAGGAGCTGGCCGCGCACAAAGCCGGCGACCGTATCGTGGATCTCGCGCGCAAGCGCCCGAATATCGTAACGGTGCGCCGGGGGAAGCCAGCCATCGATCGTCGCAATCATGCGTTGCCAGTCAATTGCGATATAGATGGCGATGATCGGCGTGACGAGGAGCAGCGAAAGAATGGAGAACAAGGCTCGTCCGCCCGACCATAGCGAGCGAAGGAAGTCATCGAGCCAGGTGCTGCCCATCGTCCTCGCGACATCGGCGGAGGATTGCTCGATATGAAGCTGGTCGCCCATGACACTGTGCAGCCAAGGGCGGCTTGCATCGGTCATGAGCGACTGGAGTCGTGCTACGTAGCGGGGAAATGCCTCAAAAAAATATCTGAGCTCGCCAATGATGGCCGGGAGCATAACCAGGAGAAAGGCGATAAAACCAACAACCAGCGGCAGGAACACGGCCAGAGCTGCAAAGGAACGATTGATCCCGAACCGCTCCAACCTGTCGACCGCCGGAATGAGCAGATAGGCAAGCAGTGTACCGACGACAAACGGCAGCAGGATTTGCCGCAACAGCACCAGCGTAACCAAAGCGACCGCAGAGACCACAAGCCAGAACGTGGCTGGTTGCGCAATTCTCATCGAGTGTCTCCGCTCGTTCGGTTGCGAGCTCAACTGCCGGCTTCGTAGCCCCCGATCCCAACGCACTGATTGTCGAAGCCAAGGAAGATCGGCGATGGTGAGGGGTTAGAGGTACAGTGAGAACGGTTTACTTGCAAATTCTATTGAGGCAAAACAGGAGGAAGTGGCATGAAGCCGAGCTCCTAGACCAGATCCTCGTTTATTTATCTATTAAGCTGGCGAAGACGATCTCACCATCGGTAACATAATGATTGACCCTTCCGGTCTGCAGACGTGAACCACATTGGTGCAACGTGACTTCCCCAATCACTCGCTTTGCTCTCAACTCACCAACTATGTGGTCGCGCTCGGCATTCGTGTCTGAATCGGTAGCATGCGTAACTTGGAACGTCAGCCAAGTTAGAGACAATCCAATATCTCTGGTGCCTGCCCCAACCCATAGCACGCGCTGGTCGGCCGACGGTTCGTCCCTATTGAGCCAGAAGCTCATTGCGCTCATGTCGTCCTCGGAATGGTCGAGGCTGAGGGCCCAGAAACGGATATGATGGCGCTTGCGCGGGCTATTGTCGATAGACTCTTGGAAACCTATGTCCTGCCGCCGCCCAAAAAGATACAGGGTGCTGAAAGGAGCGGTGGGATAGGCAGAATTCAGGATAAACGCTCGCATCATGCGCCACGAGCTTGCCATCCCCAAACGATCGGCCGTGGACCAGTCTGCTGTTGCAAAGGCATCGCACAATTGTCGAAGCGTGCCGATCAGGACGAGATTTACAGGATCGCCGGGTAGACCATCTCCGGTGATCGTGTATCTGGGGATGAGGCTGCGATGAAGAACCTTCAGGCTCATTCGGACCACGTTCGGCAAAATAACATAGGCAGCCAAGCAATACGTAAGACTCACTGCCAGGAGCCATGGAAGTCTGTGGTCCGCAGTATCGAAAACGACGAAGACAATCAGCCAAACGGTAAATACGCCCAGGCCGAAAACCAGAAACCTCTGGAAAAGGCGCGTTAGCAATCTCAAAATATTTTCTCCAGTCTAACGTCGGATGAGTTGGCCATCCGCGCGCGATCCTCGTCCTTCATCGCTGAGGGCGCCATTGTCGCCGGCTCGTCGAGCGTTTCCGCCGCCGGCAGTTAGCAGCCTTTCCATCGTTCCGGGGCCGAGTGTGGGGTCTCTACAACGTATGTTGCGTCAGCATAAATCGCATCCACCAGGCGATATGGGACCTCAACCAACTGCCGCACGCGCTGAAGTTGCGAAAATTAGGTGCGCGTAAGCGATCTGGAGCTAACTCCTGCAAGCTCTGATTGCGTAATCCGGGGGCTAGAGGGGCACAGCGAAACATTCGCGATAAGGCCGAGGCTCAGCTGCAGCAATAAAGCGGTTGCGCCCAACTATTCTAAAATCTGCCTCACGGAAGAGATCAGCAGCTGGGAGCACCGCCCAAAGAAAAAGGCACTTTTTTGACTTCATCTGCGCGATATTGCCCACATTAATTGGGTACCCCGTCCGCTGGCGCTACCGTCTGAACGTGCGTAACGCTAGCGGGCGGACTCATGGGAACGTCAGCTCTCAGACGGCTGAATCGCGACGTGCTTGCCGTCCTTGCTGACAATGCAACTCATGTCTGAATAACCTTTGACGTTTATGATCAGCTTAAAATGGTCGCCTCCACCGCCGAACCATGCAACGTCGGCTGTGGCGTTGCCACTATACTTTGCGGTTCCAGCAGGGGCGCCATTAGCGGTATCGGCGTGTTTCAGGCAGGCATCGATTGCCGCCTTTGGAACCTCGACGGCTGCACCGGCGGCGCCGGCCGACAGAAACAGAGCTAACACGGAAAGTGACAGATACTTCATGGTCCTTTTCCTTCCCTCTTCCTTGCCCAGGAAATTCTGTGGCAAGATTTGATTTTGCCGAGGGGAATGCATGATAAAGTATCCTGCTCCCCAGCCTCATTATTACCGCTCGGATCGGGTGGACACTATTGTCCTTTAGGGAAGCTGATGCGGTTTCAATCATGTTAAACAGAGCCCACACCCTTGGCGATCGTCTCAACGATCGACACGTCGCCGATGAAATGCGCTGACGCCGAGAGTCAATCTGTTAGCCATTGGACCTTCTCCCTTAGGAAGAGGCTATTGTCCTTAAGGGAGGCTATGGTTCCTTAAGCCGCCAACGCTTTATTGATAGCGTTGATCAGGGAAGCCGCCGGAAATGGCTTGCGCAAATATGCAGTGCAGCCCGCTCGCGCCGCTTTAGCTTCCAAAGCATCGTCTTCGAGAGCAGTGATGAAAACCACTGGAAGTTTGGAGCCGGAGTCCCTCAATCGGCGCTGCAGTTCGATCCCGGACATGCCGCCAAGATCGACATCGAGGACAAGGCAGTCGATTTTGCCGACTGCACAATGCAAGTACGCTTCGGCCGAAGAAAATCCTTCTGTCGCAAAGCCGTGTGCATTCAGTAGGCGCTCGACACTTCTCAACATACTCGGATCGTCTTCCACGACAGCAATTGTCCATGGCAGCTTTTCCACCTGGTCCTCTTTTCAGCCGGCGTACAATGGTTACCAGCTCGATCGATGATAGGGCCGACGAACAATGTCGTATACTGTCCAAAGGGGAAGAGAATTAAGCGCGATGCACTGGCTTGGTCGAAGTATCCAACAATCCCATCCTCTCGGCAATCGACACGACTTCTGCCAGAGACTTCGCTCCAAGTTTTTCCATGACACAGTGCCGGTGAGCCTTGACGGTTCTTTCGGATGTGCTGATGGCGTAGGCGATCTGCTTGTTGCGTTTGCCCCGTACCATAAGGCCGAACACATCGGATTCGCGCGGAGTCAAGCTTGCGACGAGAACCTCGAGATCGTGAATGCGATCACGTTCAAGTTGCCGCCTCTCATACTGAAACAGTGCCCGGTCAATCGCCTCCTTCAGGACCGTACCGCAAGCCGGTTTCTCCAGGAAATCTTCGGCACCCGCCTTGATTGCGTGCACGCTGGCTTGGATGTTGCCCTGTCCGGTGAGGTAAATAATGGGCAGCAGCGGCGCTGTATCGGCAAGACGCTTTTGCAGGTCGATACCGCTCAGGCCGGGCAGTTGGAGGTCGAGGACGATGCAACCCGGTTCCATATCCGGTGGCTTTGCAAGAAACTGATCGCCTGATACATAGAACGCCACCCGGAACCCAAATGCTTCGATCAATCGGCCAAGCGCGGTTCGAAACGAGTTGTCGTCGTCTATGATGTGAATGATGGGGTTCATGCAGCGCACTCGCTTCGTGCAAGGGGCAGGATGAAACGTATGACAGCTCCACCCTCCGGATTGTTGTCGGCCCATATCCTGCCCGCATAGGTTTCAACGATCATCCGCGCTATGGTAAGACCTAGACCCGTTCCCGTCGGCTTGGTTGTGTAGAATGCCTGAAAGACGCTGACGAGCTGTTCGCTGGGGATGCCGTGGCCGGTATCCGAGATCGCCAGTTCTACGTTGGAACCCTTGGTCAGTCTTGTCTGGAATACCAGCCTTCGCTCCGTCGAGACATCGATCATGGCATCCATCGCATTGGTGGCGAGATTGAGGATAACCTGCTGGATGTGGACCTTGTCGGCGCGCACCCGCAACTCTGTCAACGCTGTGGACGAGGTGATTAGAATGTTCCTGCATTCGGCCTCCGGTTGGAGAATTCGGATTGAACTGTTGATTACCTCGTTGAAGTCGAAATCTTGCCATTCGATCTGACTGCGCTTCTTAAGAAGTCCACGTAGTCGGGCGATGATATCACCGGCGCGCTTATCGTCGTCCAGTATATCGACGATGATCTGCTTGAGCAGTTTGAGATCGGGTCCATTGCCTCGGAGCAGGAGTTCAGCTGCTTCAGCGTTGCTGCGGATCGCGCCAAGAGGCTGGTTGAGTTCATGCGCGATCGAGGCGGACAGCGTACCGGCCGTCGCGGACTGATTGAGGTGAATCACCTCAAGGAGGCGAAGGCGCGACTCAAGCTCAGCAGCGCGCCGGCGGCGGCGTTCGACAAGCAAGCCGGCAATGACCACCCCTTGCGTAGCGATGACGGTGACTGCGACGAGGATCGACGGCCAGCGCTCCTCCCAGAGCGTTTTTTTCCTGAACCATTGAACGGTTCCTGGCGGAAGCTGGTTTTCTGACAATCCCCAGCGCTTCAGTTGCCTCGCATCGGCAATATTGGTCGGGCGAGCGTCGACATTGGCAATCG
>NZ_JBBNAM010000393.1:0-13942 GCF_037994425.1 Phyllobacterium sp. | reverse complement strand
TCGTGCAGGCGGGCGACAGGAAGATCGGCGATACGGGCCAGCGCGTCGGCGAGCCATACTTTCGGGTCCACGTCGTTGAGACGACAGGTCGTGATGAGGGTGAGCATGACGGCGGCACGATCGGCCCGCGCTGGGAACCTGCGAAGGTCCAGTTGCGGCGCCCGAGGGCCATTTCCCGTTCATTCTGCCCATGTTGGTCAGGAATTGGAAGTTCATTATCGTTGGCATCCGTATTTCGGCCGCAAGGTCAGCGTTCGGCGGGTAGAGCATCGAGCAACGGGCCAATTTCTTAAGGTGTTAGGTCCGTCAGGTTCCGTCGTTTCGATGGCTGCCTGGATGCTTGATCCGGTCGTTTGCGCCAGCATGACGTTGGGTGCGCCACAGGTCGAGCTGCTGGCATTGTCCGAATTGAAGAGGCTGGTCACGGTCGTCGCTGCTCCGTCAAACTCCAGACGCGATGATGGATTCGCACGGGAGAAAGTCGATGAAACAGCACGCCGCGCCCGCTTTGAACTCGGGCAGACAGATGAACCTGATATTCGAACCCTGCCGGATAGACGGGATGAACGAAACGGACCGGATGAAAGTCGTTCTGACGCTTGCCTGGATCCTGATGCTGGCCGCCGGCATCCACATAGAGGAGCTTGCCGATGACAAGCGCTGATCTTCCGGCGACCGTGCTCCAGCGCAAGGCGGTCGTGTATGTTCGCCAGTCGTCGCAGTCGCAGGTCATGACCAACCTGGAAAGCCAGCGGCGCCAATATGATTTGGTCGACATCGCACGCAGCTACGGCTTTGTCGACATCGAGGTCATCGATGATGATCTCGGGCGATCCGCGAGCGGAACGGTAGCGCGGCCCGGTTTCGACCGTCTGGTCGCCTGGCTCTGCGCCGGAAAGGTCGGTGCCGTCCTGTGCTTCGATGCCTCGCGGCTCGCGCGCAACGGGCGCGACTGGCATCATTTGCTCGAGCTATGCGGGCTTGTCGAAGCCCGTGTCATCGATCATGACGGGGTGTACAACGCTTGCCACCCCAATGATCGCCTCCTCCTTGGCATGAAAGGCAGTATCAGCGAGTTTGAGTTGGGTGTGTTGCGGGCAAGGATGCTCGATGCTGCCAGGTCGAAGGCACACCGCGGCGAACTGCGGTTGTCGGTTCCGTTCGGTTATGTATGGCATCGCGAGGCAGGCCTGGGATTTGATCCCGATATTCGTCTGCAAGAGGTGATCCGGCTTATCTACGCCCGCTTTCGCGAGCTTGGCAGTGCCCGTCAGGTGTTGTTGTCGATGCAGGCCGAGCAAATCCACTTCCCACGACCTGCTGACGAAGGCCGCATGACGAACTGCATCTGGCAGCCGATACGCTACCGTAATGTGATCAGCGTGCTCAAAAATCCATTCTATGCGGGCGTTTATGTATATGGCAAAAGTGAGAAGCGCACCTCAATCGTTGAGGGGCGAGCGCGGCGGACCTACGGACATTACAAACCGGCGGGCACCTGGGAGGTGATGATCAAGGATCACCACGAAGGTTACATCGACTGGGAGGAGTTTGAGCGCAACCAGAAGCAGTTGGCGCTCAACGCCTACGGTCGCCAAGATGGCGCAAAGTCAGGCCGCGGGGGCAAGGCGCTCTTATCAAGTCTTCTGACGTGCGCCCGTTGCGGCCAACGTCTGAGTGTTCGCTATAGGGGCGGTCCGATCAGCCAGGCGGTCTACCGCTGCGATAGGGGTAGCCTGGCTGGGCTGCCTTGTTGTATGACCTTCGTGTGGCGCGGGCGTTCCGGGTTCATTGGTTCCCCTGAGAGGAAACACCGCCAGTAGGCCGGCGAGGATGAGCAGCGTTAGAAGCGCTGCGATGAATAAGGTCTGCAAGTTCATAAATGTCTCCAGTTGACCTTACAACCAAGTGCCATGGGCAAAGGTTCCATCGCCGCCGCTCTGCTTTTCCCAACGTCCCGAGATGTCTTTTGAGTCGACGACGTAGCGAAATTGCCCGCTTGGATACTCGTTCCGAGGTCCGCTCCAACGCGCGGCGGCAATCGCAGAAAAGGTAAACTGACTAATGACTAAGGTCAGTTCCGGCAAGTCAAAGGCATTTTGTGGCCGTTGATACCTATTAGTCAATTGGCGGAGAACAGGAGACGAAATCAGTTGTTTCTAAGAATTCGAATTTAAAAGAGCAAGTAAGTGATTGAATCTACTTTTCTGGACAAAAAAAATGCAAGGCTTTCGCCTTGCATTTTAAGATCGCGTCCGACCTGATCCACTTGCGTGGCGGCTGCGTATTACCGCGCCACAGGTCACATCCTCCCAAGACTTTGACCGCGTAGGAAAGCAGAATTTTTCTTACTTTCTCCTTATGCCGAAAAAAATAGCGGACTGCCTGCGAAATGTCACGAAAAATATTCGTTGCCATCGCATTTTGCTTACATTTCCGGCAGGATCATGAATCTTCGATAAATCAGTACCTTCTTCTCCGCTGCTTACGGGTTTCCAATCAGATACGAAGCAGTTAAGAAAACGCTGCTGCTTGTCTTCTTCAATCTCCAAGGAATGCAGCAAGATTTGGTGAGGCGCATGGTCCTTCCCAAAAATCCAGCACGATTTTTGGACTTATGCGCTACTTTGCACTTGGTTTCGCCTGATTCTTAAAGCACTCAGGCTGTGTTCAATTTGGTGATCTTCAATGCGGCTTTCCCGGTACTTTTTGCCCATCCTTAAAGAAAACCCCAAGGAGGCGGAAATCGTCTCCCACCGGCTCATGTTGCGCGCCGGCCTGATCCGTCAGGAATCGGCCGGTATTTACGCATGGCTGCCGGCGGGACTGAAAATTCTCAACAAGGTGAGCAATATCATCCGCGAAGAGCAGAACCGCTCCGGCGCCATCGAACTGCTGATGCCGACGCTGCAGTCGGCCGATCTTTGGCGCGAAAGCGGTCGCTATGATGCTTACGGCGATGAGATGCTACGTATCAAGGATCGCGGCGAGCGCGATATGCTTTACGGTCCGACCAATGAGGAAATGATCACCGAGATCTTTCGCGCCTACGTCAAGTCTTACAAGGACTTGCCGCTCAATCTTTATCATATCCAATGGAAGTTCCGCGATGAACGCCGCCCGCGATTCGGCGTCATGCGTTCGCGTGAGTTCCTGATGAAGGATGCCTATTCTTTCGATCTCGACTTCGAGGGCGCAAAAGCGGCCTATAACCGGATGTTCGTCGCCTATCTGCGCACGTTCTCGCGTCTTGGCATCCAGGTGATCCCGATGCGCGCCGATACGGGCCCGATCGGCGGTGAACTCAGCCACGAATTCATCATCCTTGCCGATACCGGCGAGAGCCAGGTTTTCTGCGATCGCGCATATCTCGACCTGCCCGTGCCGGGTGCCGATACCAATTTCGACAACGACGCCGAAATCGCCGATATCGTAAAGCGTTGGACGACACCTTATGCAGCGACCGACGAAATGCACGACGAGGCCGCCTGGGCTAAGGTTGCAGCGTCTGATCAGCTTGCCGCGCGCGGCATCGAGGTCGGGCACATCTTCCACTTCGGCACAAAATACTCCGAACCGATGGGCGCAAAGGTCAGCGGCCCGGATGGTAAGGATCACCTTGTGTCGATGGGCTCCTACGGTATTGGCCCCTCGCGCGTGGTGGCGGCGATTATTGAAGCTTCGCATGATGAGAACGGCATTATTTGGCCGAAGGCCGTGGCGCCGTTCGGTGTCGGCATCGTCAATATGAAGCCCGGCGATGAGGCTTGCGATGCCGTCTCGGCGAAGGTTTACGAAGCCCTGACCAAAGCCGGTCTTGACCCACTGCTGGACGACACCGACGATCGTCCCGGTGCCAAGTTCGCGACGATGGACCTCATCGGCCTTCCGACCCAGGTCATTGTCGGCCCGCGCGGCGTCGCTGCGGGCGAAGTCGAAATCAAGGATCGCGCGACGGGCGCCCGCGAGACGCTCAGCGTCGAATCGGCGATCAACAAGCTTGCAGGACCCCATGAGTGAACAGACAGTCACTGCGATGACCGGTTCCAAACCGTTCTCGGCATATGAGCGGATGATTGCTTGGCGCTATCTGCGTGCGAGGCGGAAGGAAACGTTCATTTCGGTGATTGCCGGGTTTTCGTTCACCGGGATCATGCTCGGCGTCGCCACCCTGATTATAGTCATGGCTGTGATGAACGGGTTCCGCAGCGAACTGTTGACCAGGATTCTGGGTATCAATGGCCACCTCATCATGCAGCCCGTGGACCGGCCGCTCGACGACTACGATGCGGTAATCAAGCGTATCGACGCGGTTTCAGGTGTCTCCTTCGCCATACCGGTGGTCGAGGGCCAGGTTCTGGCGAAGGGCAATGTCGGCGCAGGCACGGGCGCCCTCGTGCGCGGTTTGCGCGAGGAGGATATCTCCAAGCTCAAGCTTGTTGCGACGAACGTGCGGCAGGGGACGTTCGAGGGATTCAATACGGCTGGGGGCGTAGCAATAGGCACGCGCATGGCTGAAAATCTCGGACTAAGCCTCGGCGACAGGCTGACCCTGATATCCCCGGACGGCGACGTGACCCCGCTTGGCATGGCGCCACGCGTCAAGTCCTATCCGGTCACCGCTATCTTCGAGATCGGCATGTCGGAATATGATGCATCGATCGTCATCATGCCGCTCGAGGAGGCGCAACTCTATTTCAATCAGGAAGGCAAGGTTCAGTCGCTCGAAATCTTCGCCGACAATCCCGACAATATCGACGCGCTCAAGAAGCCGGTCGAGGACGCTGCCCAGCGGGAGCTCATGCTGACGGACTGGCGCCAGCGCAACCAGACGTTCTTTTCCGCCCTGCAGGTGGAGCGAAACGTCATGTTCATGATCCTGACATTGATCGTCCTCGTTGCGGCGCTCAATATCATTTCGGGGCTGATCATGCTGGTGAAGGACAAGGGACATGATATCGCCATCCTCAGGACCATGGGCGCGACGCGCAATTCGATCCTGCGCATTTTCCTGATGACCGGAGCCGCCATTGGCCTGACGGGTACGATTGCCGGCGTGGTCCTCGGTGTGGTTGTCTGCCTTAACGTCGAACGAATCCGGGAATTCTTCTCCTGGCTGTCCGGAACGACTCTGTTCAATCCGGAGCTCTATTTTCTCAGCACGCTGCCCGCGAAGATGGACTTCAACGAAACGTTCTCGGTCATCCTGATGGCGCTGGTTCTGTCGTTCCTTGCCACTCTCTTTCCCGCATGGCGCGCAGCCAAGCTCGATCCAGTTGAAGCCCTGAGGTACGAATAGATGGCAGCCGGTCCCATTCTTCAACTGACGAGCGTTGGCCGTCGGTACAATGAGATCGACCGCGAGCTTGTCATCCTCAAGGATGCAAATTTCGTGCTCGGGAAGGGGGAGATGGTCGCGCTCGTGGCGCCGTCCGGCGCCGGCAAATCGACACTTCTGCATACGGCAGGGCTGCTGGAGCGCCCTGACAGCGGTGACGTGATCCTTGCCGGAAGGTCATGCGGATCGCTTTCCGATGAAGAACGCACCGCGATCCGGCGCAATGATATCGGCTTCGTCTACCAATTCCATCATCTGTTACCGGAGTTTTCGGCCCTCGAGAACGTGATGATGCCGCAGATGATCCGCGGCATGAAGCCTAGGATAGCGTCTGAGCGCGCTCAGCAGCTCCTGGACTACATGAAGGTTGGCGCCAGGGCATCGCACCGTCCGAGCGAGCTTTCGGGTGGCGAGCAACAGCGTGTGGCGATAGCGCGTGCTGTTGCAAATGCGCCCCTCGTGCTCCTGGCGGACGAGCCGACGGGCAATCTCGATCCAGTCACCTCATCCTACGTGTTTGAAGCTCTGGAGGCGCTCGTGCGTCAGTCCGGGCTTTCTGCCATGATCGCCACGCACAATTTCGAGCTGGCTCGTCGTATGGATCGGCGTGTGACCCTCAAAGACGGCAAGATCACCGATCTTTGACGGCTCGGCGCCCTCGCCACCATTTACCTTCCATTAAGATTTCGCAAACCATAGCGCCAACCCACGATTTGGCAGGCTTGACTTCAGAACATAAATAGAACAAAACATAGACATAGAGAGAACCAAGAAGGGTTTTACCGATGAGCGAACTTTTCCAGGACGTCATGTCATTCGTTACAGTCAGCCTCTTCATTGCTACGTTTGCAATGTGGGTCAGCGTCATCTGAAGACATCGGAGATCGCGTGAACGAACGTTACCCCCGCGATCTCCTTCTATCCACCGTTGAGGTTGGGCGAAGCTTCAAATCAGGTGGACACCGCGTAGCGCATGTTTGACTATGCCTTGGCGGTGAATCAGCTTCTCCGTTAGATATCCGGAGAAAGACAATTGGCAGACGGGCAGGGTAACAGCGGCGGCAGCAACGCAAATGCGCAGGCGCTGCGATTCGTCCACTTAAGGGTGCACTCGGCCTATTCCCTGCTTGAAGGCGCGTTGCAGGTGCCCAAGGTCATCGATCTTGCGGTATCCAGCAAATTTCCGGCGATTGCGATCACCGACACCAATAACCTCTTTGGTGCGCTTGAGTTCGCGCAGAAGGGTTCGAAGGCAGGGTTGCAGCCGATCATCGGCTGCCAACTCGACATTGCGTTTCACGATCAGGCCGAGGAGAGCCGCAGCGCCAATCGGCGCGAGGCATTAGGACTTGCCCCGCTGGTTCTGATTGCCGCAACGGAGGCAGGCTACGGCAATCTCGTTCGCCTTGTCAGCCGCGCCTATCTCGAAACGCCCGCCGGCGATCCCGTCCATATCGCATCCGCCTGGCTGCCAGGCCTGACCGATGGCATCATCGTCCTGACAGGCGGCCCGGATGGCCCGATTGCCAGATCGATCAAGGAAGAGCGCCTCGATCGGGCCCGCCAGCGCCTGGCATATCTACGGTCGCAATTCGACGATCGACTCTATGTCGAATTGCAACGCCATGCCGGCTATGACCGTGCCCTCGAGGCTGCGCAGGTCGAGCTTGCCTACGGCCTTGAACTGCCGCTGGTGGCGACCAACGATGTCTTCTTCTCGAAGAGTGATGACTATGAGGCGCATGACGCGCTCATGGCCATTGCCTCGGGCTCGCTGCTTTCCATCGACGACCGGCGCCGCCTGACCCCTGACCACTATCTCAAGAGCGAACCCGAGATGGTGGCGCTTTTTGCCGATCTGCCAGAAGCCATCGAGAACACTGTCGAGATTGCGCTGCGTTGTTCTTATTACCCGAAGAATCGCGCTCCCATCCTGCCGCGGTTCACCGGCGAAAGCGACGACCCCGAGGCAGCTTTCCAGGCGGAGGCCGACGAACTCGCGCGGCAGGCGCGGGAAGGCCTCGCTCGGCGCATCGAGTCGCAAGGGTTGGCGGAAGGCCACACGCCGGAACAATATGCCGAGCGGCTTGAGTACGAGATTTCAATCATCACCCGGATGAAATATCCGGGCTACTTCCTCATTGTCTCCGACTTCATCAAATGGGCAAAGGCCCATGATATTCCGGTCGGACCAGGTCGCGGATCGGGTGCGGGCTCGCTCGTCGCCTACGCGCTGACGATTACCGACGTCGATCCGTTGCGTTTCTCGCTGCTGTTCGAGCGCTTCCTTAATCCTGACCGCGTGTCGATGCCGGACTTCGATATCGACTTCTGTCAGGACAGGCGCGACGAGGTGATCCGCTATGTTCAGGGCAAGTACGGCCGCGATCAGGTGGCGCAGATCATCACATTCGGTACCTTGCAGGCGCGCGCGGTGTTGCGCGACGTGGGCCGTGTGCTTGAAATGCCCTACGGTCAGGTTGACCGCCTGACCAAGATGGTCCCCGCCAATCCGGCAAATCCTGTTACTCTCTCGAAAGCGATCGAGGATGAACCGCGTCTTCGCGAAGAGCGCGACAAGGAGCCGGTGGTCGAGCGGCTGCTCGACATATCGCTGAAGCTCGAGGGACTTTATCGTCACGCCTCGACCCATGCTGCCGGCATTGTCATCGGTGACCGACCATTGTCGGAACTGGTACCGATGTACCGCGATCCGCGCTCGGACATGCCGGTCACGCAGTTCAACATGAAGATGGTTGAAGAGGCGGGACTGGTCAAATTCGACTTCCTCGGCCTGAAAACGCTTACGGTGCTCCAGACCGCGGTCAATCTCGTCAAGCGGCGCGGTATCGACGTCGATCTTTCCAATCTTCCGCTCGGCGACAAGCAAACTTACGAAATGCTTTCACGCGGCGAAACGGTTGGCGTGTTCCAGGTTGAAAGTACCGGCATGCGCAAGGCGCTGATCGGGATGCGGCCCGACCGGATCGAGGATATCATCGCGCTCGTCGCGCTCTATCGGCCGGGGCCGATGGAAAATATTCCAACTTATAACGCCCGTAAGAATGGCGACGAGGAGATGGCATCGATCCACCCGAAGATCGATCATCTGGTCAAGGAAACACAAGGCGTCATCATCTACCAGGAACAGGTGATGCAGATCGCGCAGGAAATGTCGGGCTATACGCTTGGCGAAGCCGACCTCTTGCGGCGCGCCATGGGGAAGAAGATCCGTGCGGAGATGGATCTCCAGCGGGTACGCTTCGTCGATGGCGCGGTCGAGCGCGGCGTGACCAAGCCGCAAGCCAATTTCATTTTCGATCTTCTCGCGAAGTTTGCCGATTACGGCTTCAACAAATCGCATGCTGCAGCATACGCCATCGTGTCGTTCCAGACGGCCTATATGAAGGCGCACTATCCGGTCGAGTTTCTCGCCGCCTCCATGACCTACGATATGTCGAATACCGACAAGCTCAACGATTTCCGGCGGGAAGCCGTCCGCCTCGGTATCGAGGTCGTGACGCCTTCGGTCAATACGTCCTATCGGCTGTTCGAAGTCGGTGAGAACCGGATTTACTATTCGCTTGCGGCCATCAAGGGTGTCGGCGAGGCGGCTGTCGACCATATCGTCGAAAAGCGGGGCGCTACACCCTACGCCAGTCTCGAGGATTTCTGCCAACGCATCGACCCGCGCGTCGTCAACAGGCGCGTCTTCGAAAGCCTTATCAATGCCGGGGCGTTCGATTGTTTCGGCCGCGAGCGACCCGCTATGATCGCGGGTCTGGATCGTATCATCGGTCATGCGCAGCGCACCCAGGAAGACAGTTTGAGCGGGCAGGCGGATATTTTCGGCGGCATGACGGCCGGCGCGCAGACCCTGCAATTGCCGGCGGCAGCGCCCTGGCTTTCGGCGGAGAAGTTGCGGCGCGAGTTCGAGGCGGCGGGTTTTTACCTCTCGGCGCATCCTCTCGACGAATATCGGCCCATCCTCGAAAAGCTGCGCGTGCAAACCTGGTTGGAGTTTCAGGCCGCGGTCAAGCGCGGTGCCAATGCCGGGCGGCTCGCCGGCACGATTACCGCCAAGCAGGAGCGCAAGACGAAGACCGGCAACAAGATGGGAATTATCCAGTTCTCCGATTCGTCCGGTCAGTTCGAAGCGGTGCTGTTTTCCGAGGCTTTGTCACAATATCGCGATCTCCTCGAACCAGGTAAATCTGTCGTGGTAACCGTCGGCGCCGAGGACCGCCCAGAAGGCATCAGCCTGCGTATTCAGACGGCGCAATCGCTGGAGGATGAAGCGACGCGCATGCAGAAGGCATTGCGCCTTTATATGCGCTCCAGCGCGCCACTGACTTCGATCGCACCATATCTTGCGCCCCAGAACGACGGCCAGGTCGTCAGTCTTGTCCTTATCAAGGAGAATGGTGCGACCGAAGTTGAAATCGAGCTGCCCAATCGCTATCGGGTCGGGCCTCAGGTCGCGAGCGCCATGAAGGCCATTCCCGGCGTCGTTGAAGTTGAAATGGGTTAGGGGGCGATTCCTATTCCAGTTCGTCTGGTCGAGCTTTGGGTGACGTCCTGATCCTGCCGAAAGTGTAGCCCGTCTCGACGGCATTGTTGCCGAACTTGCCGCGCAACTTGTCGATCGCACCCTCCGCGACGGCGCGTTTGGTGGCCTGAACATCGACCAGATCCATTGGATCCGCCCGCCCGTCGTCGCTGAGATCGCTTACCCCGATGCCGATCAAACGGAACTTCGTTCCGTCGATTTCCTTTTCAAGGAGCGCGGAGCCAGTGCGAAAGATTCGGTCGGCAAGCTGTGTCGGGTCGGCAAGCTGGCGATTGCGGGTGCGTAGCTTGAAGTCACGTGTTTTGAGTTTGAGAACGATGGTGCGCCCGGCGATGTCCGCTGCTTTTAGGCGGCGAGAGACTTTTTCGGACAGCGAACGAAGAATGGGCACCAGCTCTTCTTTGGAGGCAATGTCCTCGTTGAAGGTCGTTTCCGCCGACACGCTCTTGCTTTCGCCATCTGGCTCGACGCGGCGCGTATCAAGTCCGCGCGCGAGTCTGTAAAGCCGTTGGCCCATCGTGCGGTAGGCGGCCATGAGGGGGCCAAGTTCCATGGTCTGCAATTGGCCAATGGTGCGGATGCCGTCCTTCTCGAGCGTCGCTGCGAATGCCTTGCCGACTCCCCAGATCATTGTTACCGGTTTATCAGCAAGAAAGCTGACGGCTTCTGCCGCTCCGATAATGGAAAAACCGCGCGGCTTGTCGAAGTCAGAAGCGATCTTTGCCAGGAATTTGCAGTAGGAAATGCCGACGGAAATCGATAGTCCGATCTCGCGTTCTACACGGCTCGAAAACTGCGCCATTACCCGCGCCGGCGGATCGTGGTGCAGACGTTCCGTACCCGACAGATCAAGGAAAGCTTCGTCGATCGACAATGGTTCGACCATAGGGGTGAGATCGCGCATCATCTGGCGAATCTCGCGGCCGACCCGGACATATTTCTCCATGTCGGGCTTGATGACCACCGCATGCGGACAAGCCTCGAGGGCTTTGAACATCGGCATTGCCGACCTCACACCATGGATGCGCGCAACATAGCAAGCTGTTGATACAACACCACGTTTCCCGCCACCAATTATGACTGGCTTATCGCGCAATTCAGGATTGTCGCGCTTTTCGACCGAGGCATAGAAGGCATCGCAGTCCACATGGGCGATGTTAAGCTGGTAGAGTTCCGGGTGGCGGAGCAAGCGAGGGCTGCCGCAAATGTGACAGCGCCGCCCCTCTGACCGCTGAGCGGCCAGACAGTCTCGGCAAAAGCCATATCGCGGATCGTTGAGGGAGGCCATAGCGCTCGGAACATAAAAGGAACATCGCGAGCTTAGCGAAGGCGCCGAGTCCACGCAATACGGCGCCCTCGATTGTGAACCGTTTAGATCTCGTGCTGGCGACCACCTGGAAGCAGAAGGAGTGCTTCCTGAAAACTTGCGGGATCAGTTCCGCTGGCTTCGCAAAATTGCAACAAGGTTGGCTCATGCCCAAGGTAGAATGACAGGACACCGGCAAGGAAGCCCGGCTCGCTGGCCGCTGCGCGGATTTGGTCGGCACCAATGCCTGTGAGAGCCAGAAAACGTGAAAGCAGTTCGCTGTCCTCCGTCAGAAAAACCAGCGCATTGATTGCCAGTTGCTGTGCATCGTCAAAATTGAGCTGGTTTTTCATCTGGGTATTTTCTCTGAAGCTGTAACCCGCAGGCCTGACTTTTCCACTTAGCCAACAACCACATTTGGTTGAATATGGTCAAAAGAAGATGTTGAATAAATCCTTGGTTAAACATGATCGACAGCATATCTGGATAGGTGCGAGGAGTTACCTTTTCATCAATCATCCGCCGATATCAAATGTATCCTCGGAGCGGGGCTGCTGCCTGATCTTTGTCTCATAGAATTCGGCGGGTGGCATGCGTCTATCGAGCATGGTCAACAGGAATTTGCCAATGGTGAAGAAAGTCATGATCGTCGAGGACAATGAGCTGAACATGAAGCTCTTTCGCGATCTCATTGAAGCCAGCGGTTATGAAACCATTCGCACGCGAAACGGGCTGGAGGCACTCGATCTTGCGCGTGAGCACCGGCCCGACCTCATTCTCATGGACATCCAGCTGCCCGAAGTTTCCGGGCTTGAAGTCACCAAATGGCTCAAGGCAGACGACGATCTACACGTCATACCGATCATCGCCGTCACGGCCTTCGCGATGAAGGGCGATGAGGAGCGTATTCGGCAGGGTGGTTGCGAGGCTTATATTTCGAAGCCGATCTCAGTGCCAAAGTTCATCGAAACCATAAAGTCTTATCTTGGCGACGCGTAACCGTCAGTTCGGAGTAGTGAAATATGACGGCCCGCATACTTGTCGTTGACGACGTCCCTGCAAATGTGAAGCTGCTGGAAGCACGGCTTAGCGCGGAATACTATGAGGTTGTAACGGCTACGGACGGATATGCCGCACTCGATATTTGCGAAAACAGCAATGTCGATGTGATCCTGCTCGATATCATGATGCCCGGCATTGACGGCTTCGAGGTTTGCCGCCGGCTGAAATCGAGGCTGTCGACCGCCCACATACCGGTCATCCTCGTAACCGCCCTCGATGGCGAGAAGGATCGCATCACCGGGCTCAATCTTGGCGCGGACGACTTCCTGACCAAACCGGTCAACGACCTGCAGCTTCTTGCACGGGTAAAAAGTCTGGTACGCCTCAAGAACCTAACCGACGAACTACGGCTGCGGGTTGCCACGACGCGCGACGTCGGCCTTGAATCAATTCTCCGGTTTCCCGGCGGGGAAGGCATATCCAAAAATGCGCGCGTGCTTCTGATCGACGAGCGTCTCGAAAGCGCCGAGCGAATCCAGTCGATCCTGGGGTCGGAGGCGGTCGTCGACGTGCAGATCGACCCGCAGACGGGCTTCTTTGATGCGATTCAGGGCAACTATGATTGCCTGATCATCTCCTCCAATTTTTCCGATTTCGACCCGCTTCGCATCTGTGCCCAATTGCGTTCGCTCGATAATACCCGCTCGCTTCCGATTATCCTTGTGGCCAGTCCCGGTGAGGAGGCGTTGATTCGGCGGGCGTTGGAGCTCGGCGTGAACGACTATGTGGTGCGACCACTCAATCCCAACGAACTCTTGGCCCGGTTGCGCACGCAATTGCGGCGCAAGGCCTATCACGACGGTCTGCGCGCGAGTGTCGTCAAGACCTATGAAATGGCCGTCACGGACAGCCTGACCGGTCTGCACAACCGGCTTTATCTCGAAACGCATCTGGCGACGCTGTTCAAGCGTGCCGTTGAACGCCGCCGACCGCTTTCGATCCTCATGACGGACATCGACCGGTTCAAGCTGATCAATGACACGCACGGCCATGATGGGGGCGATGAAGTCCTGCGCGAGTTCGCCAAGCGCCTGCGTCGCAATGTTCGCGGTAGCGATCTTGCCAGCCGCTATGGCGGCGAGGAGTTCTTCATTGTCATGCCGGACACCGACGTCGCAATAGCCGCCATCGTTGCCGAACGCATCAGGCGTGAGGTCGCTTCGATGCCATTTTCGGTCAACAAGAATGGCCTCAGCGTGCCAGTGACGATCAGCGTTGGCATTGCCAGCGTGCTGCCGAAGGGCGACAGCGTGGCTGATCTCCTGAAGCGTGCCGATGATGCGCTCTACGATGCCAAGGCGGCTGGCCGCAACCGGGTCGTCTCAGCCGCCGCTTGACGAAGCCGCAAAAATAAAAATGCCGCCCGAAGGCGGCATTTTTGTTGATCGGAACAACCAGGATTACTTGATCTTGGTTTCCTTGAATTCAACATGCTTGCGCGCGACCGGGTCATACTTGCGGAAGGACATCTTCTCGGTCTTCGTACGGCTATTCTTGCTCGTAACGTAGAAGAAACCGGTGTCAGCGGTCGACAGAAGCTTGATTTTGATATTCGCAGCCTTAGCCATTTCAGTTTACCTGTTCTGATTGTTGAGGACCGCTATTCAAATCCAGCAGCGTGGCTATAAGCGGAAATTCGGCCGGACACTTAACCGAATGGGGCGAA
>NZ_JBBNAM010000392.1:0-3001 GCF_037994425.1 Phyllobacterium sp. | reverse complement strand
ACCAGGCACGTGTCTGACACGGCCCAACGGTGTCCAGTTTGGGCCCAACATTTGGCCGTGGTGCAATGACCAACTCCTGGACCGACATCAAGAACACAGATCTTGTTGTCATCATGGGAGGCAATGCCGCTGAAGCGCATCCTTGCGGGTTCAAATGGGTCACGGAGGCAAAAGCCAACCGCGGCGCCAAGTTGATCGTCGTCGATCCGCGCTTTACGCGCTCGGCCTCGGTGGCCGATCTCTATGCGCCGATCCGCCAGGGTACGGATATCGCCTTTTTGCTTGGCGTGATGAATTACTGCATCCAGAACGACAAGGTGCAATGGGACTACGTCAAGGCGTTCACCAATGCCACCTACATTGTCAAGGACGGTTTTGCGTATAGGGAAGGGCTCTTCACCGGCTACAACGAAGCCAAGCGCGATTACGACAAGTCGACCTGGGAGTACGTCATCGGTGATGACGGTTATGCCGCGGTGGACGATACGCTGACCAATCCGCGCTGCGTATGGAACCTCCTGAAGACGCACGTTTCGGTCTATACACCCGAACTGGTCGAGCGCATCTGCGGCACGCCCAAAGACAAGTTCCTGAAAGTGGCCGGAATGATCTCGGAAATGTCATCGCCAACCAAGACGATGACATCGATGTATGCGCTTGGTTGGACCCAGCATTCAAAAGGTTCGCAAAACATCCGCTCGATGGCGATGCTGCAGCTCATTCTCGGCAATATCGGCGTGCGCGGCGGCGGCATGAATGCCCTGCGTGGACACTCCAATATCCAGGGACTGACCGACGTTGGCCTCATGTCGAACCTTGTACCGGGTTACATGACGCTGCCGACGGAAAAGGAGGTGGATTTCGAGGCCTATATGTCGACACGCGGCTTCAAGCCGCTTCGGCCCAACCAGATGAGCTACTGGCAGAATTACAGGAAGTTCTTCGTCAGCTTCCTGAAGTCGATGTGGGGCGCGGCAGCAACGCCGGAGAACCACTTTGCCTATGACTGGCTGCCGAAGCTTGACGTTCCCGGCTATGATATCCTGCGCGCTTTCGAGCTCATGAACCAGGGCAAGATGACCGGTTACATTTGCCAGGGCTTTAATCCGCTGCTTGCGGCACCCAACCGAAAGAAGCTCACCGACTCGCTCTCCAAGTTGAAATTCCTTGTGACCATGGATCCGCTGGAGACGGAGACGTCGCGATTCTGGGAAAATCACGGCGACTTCAACGACGTCGAGACAGCGCAGATTGGAACCGAGGTCATCCAGTTGCCCTCGACCTGCTTTGCCGAAGACGAGGGGTCTCTGACCAATTCCGGGCGATGGCTGCAATGGCATTGGCCAGGCGGCACACCGCCCGGCGAAGCGAAGAGCGATGTCTGGATCATGGCGCAGATTTATCAGCGCCTGAAGGAACTTTATCGCAAGGACGGTGGAGCCTTCCCGGATCCGATCGTCAATCTTGATTGGTCCTACGCCGATCCTAATGATCCGACCGCTGAAGAACTCGCCAAGGAGATGAACGGCAGGGCCTCAGCCACCCTTTATGACCCAACCGATCCATCCAAGGTAGTGGTAGAGGCCGGCAGACTGCTGCCGAGCTTTGCAGCAATGCGAGACGATGGGTCGACAAGCTGCGGCTGCTGGATCTATTCCGGTTGCTACAATGAGAACGGCAACAACATGGCCCGGCGCGATACGTCGGACCCGGACGAGACGGGCGCCTATCTCAAATGGGCGTTTTCGTGGCCGGTCAACCGCCGCATCCTCTACAACCGCGCTTCCGCCGATTTGAACGGCAAGGCATGGGATCCGAGCCGCAAGCTGATCGAGTGGGACGGGCAGAAATGGTCCGGATATGATGTTCCGGATATCGCGCCGACGGCCAAGCCTTCGGAGGTTGGACCGTTTATTATGAACGCTGAAGGGGTATCGCGGCTTTTTGTCCGTGGCATGATGCGCGATGGCCCGTTCCCGTCGCATTACGAACCGTTCGAATCGCCGCTGACGAACATTGTTGCTCCCAATGTGCGCGGCAATCCTGTCGCACGCGTATTCAAGGGCGATTTCGCGCAGTTTGCAGAGCCTGCTTCCGCCGAATTTCCCTATGCGGCGACGTCCTACCGTCTTACCGAACATTTCCACTACTGGACCAAGCATGTCTGGGTGAATGCGGTGCTCCAACCGGAGTTTTTCGTCGAGATCTCGGAGGAACTTGCCAAGGAGAAGGGCATCACCAAAGGTGGCTGGGTGCGCGTCTGGTCCAAGCGCGGATCGATCCGGGCCAAAGCTGTCGTCACCAAGCGCATCAAGCCCTTGATCTGCGATGGCAAGCCGGTCCACGTGGTGGGCATACCGCTCCACTGGGGTTTCACCGGCGCTGCCAAGAAGGGTTTCGGCCCGAATTCACTTACGCCCTTCGTCGGTGATGCTAATATAGAGACGCCGGAGTACAAGGCGTTCCTGGTCAATATCGAGCCCATCGCCGGGCCGGTGGCATAGGAGACGGCAGCCATGTTCCCGCCTATTCCAAATCCCACGACCCGACCAGAGGCCCCGAGATTCGGCGATGAGGACCTGATCCGCCGTTCGGCATCAACCGTCACGCCGCCGGCACAACGCCAGACCGAGGTGGCAAAACTGATTGACGTGTCCAAATGCATCGGCTGCAAGGCCTGCCAGTCGGCCTGCATCGAATGGAATGACACGCGGCCGCCGGTCGGCGAAAACATAGGCGTCTACGACAACCCACATGATCTTACGCCGGACATGTTCACGCTCATGCGCTTTACCGAATGGGAGAACCCCGAAACCAATAGCCTCGAGTGGCTCATCCGCAAGGATGGCTGTATGCACTGCGAGGATCCGGGATGCCTCAAGGCCTGTCCGGCGCCCGGTGCCATTGTCCAGTATTCAAATGGCATCGTCGATTTCGTCCACGAAAACTGCATCGGCTGTGGCTATTGCGTGAAGGGATGCCCCTTCAACATACCGCGCAT
>NZ_JBBNAM010000391.1:0-14096 GCF_037994425.1 Phyllobacterium sp. | reverse complement strand
CAGGTGACCAGCGTCGCCGATAAGGCTGCCATCATTCCTTCCGTCGCTGGCTGGGCACGCATGACCGGTTACAACACCATCTTCATTGACGATCGCGATCCCTTCGCGCATGGGTTCATCGTCAAATGAGCGGGTCGGGGATCGCGGCAAATTAAGGCGGAGCCAGACGAATCTGCTGCTTTTCAATCTTTGGTAGCAACGTTCCCTAAAGAACCGTCCATTTTTGGTGTATAATCCCGTCAAATCTGTGCGAGCAAATGTAACGATAACGTGTCGGCCAAAAAAGCAGTTGCTTTCTTTAGCGCACACGCTAGGTGTAGGATATTGGGGTAAACGGGAACCGGATAAAAAAACCGGATAAGAAAATTCCCAATAAAAAATGAGGGGTATCGTTGCGATGGAGTACTTCATCCAGCAATCGATCAATGGTCTGACGCTTGGTTCAATCTACGGCCTGATCGCAATTGGTTACACGATGGTCTACGGGATCATCGGCATGATCAACTTCGCCCATGGCGATATTTTCATGCTCGGCGCCTTTATGGCGATGATCGTCTTTCTTGCTTTGACCACGTTCATTGGCGGTGTGCCGGTCGTTCTGGCGCTGCTTCTAATGATGATTGTCGCCATGCTGCTGACAGGGCTTTGGAGTTGGACGATCGAGCGTCTGGCCTACAGGCCGCTGCGCGGATCGTTCCGCCTTGCGCCGTTGATCACGGCGATCGGCATGTCGATCGCGCTTTCAAATTTCGTCCAGGTCACGCAGGGTCCGCGCAACAAGCCGATCCCGCCGCTCGTCAATGGCGGCATCACGCTTTACGGGACAAACATCACGATCGCCTACAAGCAAATGGTGATCATCGTCGTCACGGCGATCCTGCTTGCCGCCTTCTGGTATCTCGTCAACAAGACGACGCTCGGGCGCGCCCAGCGTTCTTGTGAGCAGGACCGCAAGATGGCGGCGCTGCTCGGTATCGACGTCGACAGAACGATATCGATGACTTTCGTCATGGGCGCCATGCTCGCTGCCGTCGCCGGAACGCTCTATCTCATGTTCTATGGCGTCATCTCCTTCACCGATGGCTTTGTGCCGGGTGTCAAGGCGTTCACTGCGGCCGTTCTTGGCGGCATCGGATCGCTGCCCGGCGCGGTCGTAGGGGGGCTGCTGATCGGCCTGATCGAAGCGCTCTGGTCCGCCTATTTCTCCATCGATTACAAGGATGTCGCGGCTTTCTCGATACTGGCCATCGTGCTGATCTTCCTGCCATCCGGTATTCTGGGTCGGCCCGAAGTCGAAAAGGTTTAAGCCCATGGCCGATATGCAGACAACAGAACGGGATTCCGTTTTCGCGAAAGCGGTGAAGGAAGGGCTTATCGCCGGTGCACTCGCGCTCGGGCTATTCTGCCTCGTCGTCGGTTTCCGCACCGACCAGAACATCCGCAATGAATTGATCCTGACGCAGCGTTGGGGCCTTTTGGCAATCTTCGTCCTGGCAGCGGCGCTAGGCCGGTTTCTCATCACCTATACCGCACCCTGGCGCGCCGAGCGCAAGAAACTGCGGAAGGTGGCCGAAGCGAAGGAGCCGTCGGCCTTCCGGAAATCGTTCCCGAAGATCGGCCTCTGCCTGCTCTTTCTCTATCCGATCCTCGTGATTCTGATCCTTACCGTCTTTAAGGGGTCGGTCATGGGTGGCCTGCAAGCGTCACTCAAGTATGTCGACAATTTCGGCATCCAGATCCTCATCTATGTGATGCTCGCCTGGGGGCTAAACATCGTTGTCGGCCTCGCCGGTCTGCTGGATCTCGGTTATGTCGCGTTCTATGCGGTCGGTGCCTATTCCTATGCGCTGCTTTCGGCTCATTTCGGCTTCTCGTTCTGGTTGCTGCTGCCAATGGCAGGCATCTTCGCCGCGACCTGGGGTGTTATCCTTGGCTTTCCGGTCCTGCGCCTGCGCGGCGACTATCTTGCCATCGTGACGCTTGCCTTTGGTGAGATCATACGCCTAGTGCTTATCAACTGGACTGCTGTTACCAAGGGAACCTTCGGTATCTCGGGTATCGCCAAGGCCACGTTGTTCGGCATTCCTTTTACGCCGGGGCCCACAGGTTTTGCGGCACTGCTCGGTCTGCCCAACTCCGGCGTCTATTACAAGATATTCCTTTACTACCTCATTCTCCTGCTCGCGCTGCTAACTGCATGGGTCACCATGCGCCTTCGGCGCATGCCCATCGGCCGGGCATGGGAAGCCCTGCGCGAGGATGAAATCGCCTGCCGCTCGCTCGGCATCAATACCACGACGACCAAGCTCACGGCTTTCGCCACAGGTGCCATGTTCGGTGGTTTTGCCGGTTCTTTCTTCGCCGCGCGTCAGGGCTTCGTCAGTCCGGAATCCTTCGTCTTTCTCGAATCGGCAATCATCCTTGCGATGGTCGTTCTCGGCGGGATGGGATCGCTTGTTGGTATCGCGATCGCCGCGGCCGTCATGATCGGCGGTACGGAACTGTTGCGCGAACTTGAATTCCTCAAACTCATTTTCGGCCCTGACTTTACCCCGGAACTCTACCGCATGCTGTTGTTCGGTCTTGCCATGATCGTGGTCATGGTCTGGAAACCGCGCGGCTTTGCCGGCAGTCGAGAACCAAGTGCCTTCTTGCATGAACGCAAGATGATATCGGGCGAGTTTACGAAAGAAGGGCACGGCTGATGGTTTCGGAAGTGCAAAAGAATACTGGCGCAATCCTACGCGTTGAACGTCTCTCCATGAAATTCGGTGGTCTCATCGCCATCAACGACCTGAACTTCGAAGCCAAGCGTGGTGCGATCACGGCCCTTATCGGCCCCAATGGCGCCGGCAAGACAACGGTGTTCAACTGCATCACCGGCTTCTACAAGCCGACCGAAGGCATGCTGACGCTGACGCGGCAGAACGGGGAGCAATATCTTCTCGAGCGGATGGCTGATCACGTCATCACCAAGCGGGCCAAGGTGGCACGGACGTTCCAGAATATCCGCCTGTTCTCCGGCCTGACCGTGCTCGAGAACCTTCTTGTCGCCCAGCACAACCCGCTGATGCTTTCTTCGGGCTTTACCGTTCTCGGATTGCTCGGCTTCCCGACCTATAAGAAGGCGGCCGCGGAAGCCATCGAGAAGGCGCGCTACTGGCTGGAGAAAATCAACCTGGTGAGCCGGGCAGACGATCCCGCCGGCGATCTGCCCTACGGAGCGCAGCGCCGCCTTGAGATCGCCCGTGCCATGTGCACGGAGCCAGAACTGCTTTGCCTCGATGAGCCGGCCGCCGGCCTGAACGCACGGGAATCGGCCGAACTCAACAAACTGCTGTTGGAAATTCGCGCCGACACCGGCACATCCATCCTGCTTATCGAGCACGATATGTCCGTTGTGATGGAAATCTCCGACCACGTCGTCGTCCTTGAATATGGCACCAAGATCTCCGATGGCACGCCGGAATCGGTCAGGAATGATCCGAAGGTTATCGCCGCCTATCTTGGCGTCGAGGATGAGGAAGTCGTCGAACTGATCGAAAAGGCGGAAGAGGCCGGCGTGGACGACATCACCGCGGCCGTTGACCTGCTCTCGACCGAGGCGCTGCACGAAATCGTCGAGACGCATCCGGACGCTCAGCCGGTGGAGCTCATTCCCGCTTCAACGCTTGTGGAGACAATGCCGTCCAAGCCAACCAGGAAAGCGCCAGCAAAATCCGCGGCTGCGAAGCCGGCGTCAACGGCGATGACCGCTGGCGTCAAAGCAGGCGCGACGTCGAATGCACTGGCTGAACCTCGGGGAGGCAAGCCTGACAAGCTGATTTTGATCAAGGGGATAGGCCCTGTGAACGAGCGCAAGCTCAATGAACACGGCATCTTCCATTTCGACCAGATCGCAGCCTGGAAGAAGGCCGATATCATCGCCGCTGAAGCCTATCTCGATTTCGACGGGCGGATTGCCCGGGAAGACTGGATCGGCCAGGCCAAGAAACTGGCGAAGGAAAGCCAGGCAAAACCGGCGCCCAAAAAGACCGGAGGGGCTAAATAATGTCGCAGAACCAAGCCCTTCTCAGTATCGAGAATGTCGAGACCTATTACGGCAATATCCGTGCCCTGAGCGGTGTCACGGTTCACGCCAATCCAGGTGAAATCGTCACGCTAATCGGCGCCAACGGCGCCGGCAAGTCGACGCTGATGATGACGATCTTCGGCGTGCCCCGGGCCCGTACTGGCCGGATCATCTTCGACGGCCGGGACATCACGCGGATGCCGACACACGAGATCGCACGCCTGCGCATCGCGCAGTCGCCGGAAGGGCGCCGCATCTTCCCGCGCATGACGGTGCAGGAAAACCTGCAGATGGGTGCGAGCCTCGACGACCTCAAATATTTCGACGAAGACGCGCGGATGGTCTTCGACCTTTTTCCGCGGCTCAAGGAGCGTATCAACCAGCGTGGCGGCACGCTTTCAGGCGGCGAACAACAAATGCTGGCGATCGGCCGAGCGCTGATGGCTCGTCCCCGGCTGCTTCTGCTCGACGAGCCCTCGCTCGGCCTTGCGCCGCTGATCATCAAGCACATTTTCGAGGCGATCAAGGCGCTCAACAAGAATACGGGCCTGACTGTGTTCCTGGTCGAGCAGAATGCGTTTGGCGCACTGAAGCTCGCGGACCGCGGCTATGTGATGGTGAACGGCATCGTGACTATGAGCGGTTCTAGTGCAGACCTTCTAGCCAATCCTGAAGTGCGCGCAGCCTATCTCGAAGGCGGCCGTCACTGAACAAGCAGGGCCTTTGTTCACAAACGAACAAGGCCCAAGGAGAATATTGCCATGCAAGGCATACTTTACGAAGAACCCTCGATCTGGCTGTTCCTGCTGGTAACCTGCATCATGGGTGGGTGGGCGGCCTGGATGACCGGTCGCGCGTGCGCAAAGACCTGGCGCCCAATCGGTGTCCTCGTCTTCTACATGCTGCTCCTCGGCGTCGCCGTGCGGTTCATCCACTTCGCCCTTTTCGGCGGTACAATGCTGACGCTGCAATACTATGTCGTCGACACAATTGTGCTGATCATCGTCGGAACGCTGGGCTATCGCTACACCCGTACCAAGCAGATGATACGGCAATATTATTGGCTCTATGAAAAAGTTTCTCCATTTTCATGGAAGGAAAAAACCGGAGCCTAACCAATCTCGCTGATGCGAAATGAATCAGCGTGACAACCGCCGGGAAATCGGCAAATGTGCGCTCAAGCGATGAAAAAGGGTCATCGCGAGGGGTTTAGTAAATACCTAGAAAATGGGAGCTTTCAAATGAAGAAATCACTGTTCTCGGGCGTTGCACTTGCTGCGATGCTCGCTTTGAGCGGTCATGCCTATGCTGATCTGATGATCGGTGTCGGTGGTCCGTTGACCGGCCCGAACGCCGCATTCGGCGCTCAGCTGCAGAAGGGCGCGGAGGCTGCCATTGCTGAGATCAACGCTGCGGGCGGTATCAATGGCGAACAGGTCAAGCTTTCGCTCGGTGACGACGTTTCCGATCCGAAGCAGGGCATTTCCGTTGCCAACAAGTTCGTTGCTGACGGGGTAAAGTTCGTAATCGGTCACTTCAACTCGGGCGTTTCGATCCCGGCGTCTGAAGTCTATGCCGAAAACGGCATTCTCGAGATCACGCCTGCCGCAACCAATCCGGTATTCACCGAACGCGGCCTCTGGAACACCTTCCGCACTTGCGGTCGCGACGACCAGCAGGGCGTGGTAGCCGGTACTTACATTGCCGAGAAGTTCAAGGATGCCAAGATTGCAGTCGTGCACGACAAGACGCCGTATGGCCAGGGTCTTGCTGACGAAACCAAGAAGACCTTGAATGCCAAGGGCATGAAGGAAGCCATGTACGAAGGCGTCAACGTCGGCGACAAGGACTTCTCCGCACTCATCGCCAAGGCAAAGGAAGCCGGTGTAACGGTTCTCTACTGGGGCGGTCTCCACACCGAAGCCGGCCTGATCATCCGCCAGCTCGCCGATCAGGGCCTGAAGGTCACCTTCATCTCGGGTGATGGTATCGTTTCGAACGAACTCGCTTCGATCGCAGGCGACGCTGTTGCAGGCACGCTCAACACCTTCGGTCCGGATCCGAGCAAGAACCCGGCCAACAAGGAACTCGTTGAGAAGTTCCGTGCACAGGGCTTCGAGCCGGAAGCTTACACGCTCTACTCGTATGCCGCAGCACAGGTCATCGCCGACGCAGCGAAGGCTGCCGGATCGAATGATCCTGAAGCCGTTGCCAAGGCCATGAAGGAAAAGGGTCCGTTCAAGACCGTTCTCGGCGACATCGCCTATGACGAAAAGGGTGACCCGAAGCTTCCAGGCTACGTCATGTACGAATGGAAGAAGGGCGAAGACGGCAAGTACAGCTACTTCCAGCAGTAAGCCTTCTACACCAGTTGCCTAAGCGAATGCCCGGTCTCGTACCGGGCATTTTGCTGTTGGACATTTCGAGTTCTTATGCTCAATATGCGTTGTTTGCAGTGCAGCAATCTGTAGCCAGATAAGCGCGCCAAACCAAAAGTATTTTGTTCATATTCGGAGCTGCGGTCTTGCCCATCAAGAAAATCCTCGTCGCCAATCGTTCGGAAATTGCTATCCGCGTGTTTCGCGCTGCCAACGAACTCGGCATGAAAACCGTGGCGATATGGGCGGAAGAGGACAAACTGGCGCTTCACCGATTCAAGGCGGACGAGTCCTATCAGGTTGGGCGCGGGCCGCACCTCGCCAAGGACCTGGGGCCCATCGAAAGCTACCTCTCGATCGAGGAGATTATCCGCGTTGCCAAGCTTTCCGGCGCCGATGCGATCCACCCGGGCTATGGCCTCCTTTCCGAGAGTCCGGAATTTGCCGATGCCTGTGCTGAGGCAGGCATCATCTTTATCGGCCCGAAGCCGGAAACAATGCGCCGACTCGGCAATAAGGTCGCCGCGCGCAACCTAGCCATCGAAATTGGCGTGCCGGTTGTTCCGGCCACCGATCCGCTTCCAGACGACATGGACGAGGTCAAGCGGCTTGCCGAGACGATCGGCTATCCGGTGATGCTCAAGGCGTCCTGGGGTGGTGGCGGCCGCGGCATGCGCGCCATCTTCAAGCCGGAAGACATTGCTCGCGAGGTCACGGAAGGCAAGCGCGAGGCGAAGGCGGCGTTCGGCAAGGACGAAGTTTATCTCGAGAAGCTGGTGCAGCGCGCCCGTCACGTCGAGGTGCAGATCCTCGGCGATACGCACGGCAATGTGGTGCACCTCTTCGAACGCGACTGCTCCATCCAGCGGCGCAATCAGAAAGTCGTGGAACGTGCTCCGGCTCCCTACCTTAACGATGCGCAGCGCAAGGAGATTTGCGACTACGGACTAAAGATCGGCAAGTCCACCAATTATATCGGTGCCGGAACGATCGAGTTCCTGATGGATTCCGACACCGGCTCCTTCTATTTCATCGAGGTCAATCCGCGGATTCAGGTCGAGCATACGGTGACCGAAGAGGTAACCGGGATCGATATCGTCAAGGCGCAAATCCGCATCCTCGAAGGCGCAACCATCGGCACGCCGGAATCAGGCGTACCGGCGCAAAAAGACATCAGGCTCAACGGCCACGCATTGCAGTGCCGTATCACGACGGAAGATCCAGAACAGAATTTCATCCCCGACTATGGCCGCATTACCGCCTACCGCGGCGCGACTGGATTCGGCATCCGTCTGGACGGCGGCACGGCCTATTCAGGCGCTGTCATTACACGGTTCTACGATCCGCTCCTGGAAAAGATTACGGCCTGGTCGCCGACAGCCGAGGAGACCATCCACCGCATGCATCGCGCCTTGCGCGAATTTCGCATTCGCGGCGTTGCGACGAACCTGACCTTCCTCGAAGCGATCATCACGCATCCGAAATTCATCGACAATTCCTATACGACGAAGTTCATCGACACGACACCAGAACTCTTCGCGCAGGTCAAGCGGCAGGATCGCGCCACCAAGCTTCTGACCTATCTTGCCGATGTGACGATCAACGGCCATCCGGAAACCAAGGGCCGGGCAACTCCGCCGAAAGAGGCCGCGCTGCCACGCGTCCCCTTTATCGAGGCGTCAATCCCCGACGGAACCAAGCAGCTTCTCGACCAACTCGGGCCCAAGAAATTTGCCGAATGGATGCGCAATGAACAGCGGGTGCTTGTCACCGACACAACCATGCGGGATGGGCACCAGTCGCTGTTGGCAACGCGCATGCGTACCTACGACATTGCACGTATCGCAGGGACCTACGCGCGCGCACTGCCGCAGCTTTTCTCACTGGAATGCTGGGGTGGGGCAACCTTCGACGTAGCCATGCGCTTCCTGACGGAGGATCCGTGGGAGCGGCTGGCAGAGGTTCGCGAGCGCGCACCCAATATCCTCTTGCAGATGCTTTTGCGGGGGGCCAATGGGGTCGGATACAAGAGCTATCCGGATAATGTCGTCAAATATTTCGTCAGCCAGGCGGCGCGCGGCGGCATTGATGTGTTCCGCGTATTCGACAGCCTGAACTGGGTCGAGAACATGCGCGTCAGCATGGACGCGGTGCTCGAGGAGAACAAGCTTTGCGAAGCGGCGATCTGCTATACCGGCGACATCCTCAATGCGGCCCGGCCGAAATATGACCTCAAATACTATGTCGATCTCGCCAAGCAGGTCGAGAAGGCGGGTGCGCATATCATCGCCATCAAGGACATGGCGGGATTGCTGAAGCCGGGCGCTGCGAAGGTCCTGTTCAAGGCATTGCGCGAGGCAACCGACCTGCCGCTGCATTTCCATACGCATGATACGTCGGGCATCGCGGCCGCGACCGTGCTTGCTGCCGTGGATGCCGGTGTCGATGTGGTCGATGCCGCGATGGATTCACTCTCCGGCAATACGTCGCAGCCCTGCCTCGGCTCCATTGTTGAGGCATTGAAAGGGACGGAACGCGATCCTGGTCTTGACCCCGAATGGATCCGCCGTATCTCCTTCTACTGGGAGGCGGTACGCACGCAATATGCAGCGTTCGAGAGCGACCTTAAGGGACCGGCCTCTGAAGTTTACCTGCACGAGATGCCCGGAGGCCAGTTTACCAACCTCAAGGAGCAGGCGCGCTCGCTCGGCCTCGAGACCCGCTGGCACGAAGTGGCCCAGGCCTATGCCGACGTCAACCAGATGTTTGGCGATATCGTCAAGGTGACGCCATCCTCTAAGGTTGTTGGCGACATGGCGCTGATGATGGTGAGCCAGGACCTGTCAGTCGAGGATGTGAAGAATCCGAACAAGGATATCGCCTTCCCCGATTCGGTCGTCTCGATGATGCGCGGCGACCTCGGCCAGCCGCCGAAGGGTTGGCCGAAAGACATCCAGAAGAAGGTGCTGAAGGACGAAAAGCCCTTCACCGAGCGACCCGGCGCGCTGCTGGCGCCGGCTGATCTCGAAGCGGAGCGCGGCGACATCGAAGCCAAGCTCGAACGCAAGATCACCGATCAGGAGTTTGCAGCCTACCTGATGTATCCCAAGGTCTTCACCGACTTTGCCACCACGCAAGATACCTACGGGCCGACAAGTGTCCTGCCGACGCATGTCTATTTCTACGGGCTTGCGCAGGAAGAAGAGGTGTTCCTCGACATTGAGCGCGGCAAGACGCTGGTCGTCCGCAATCTCGCCATGGGCGAGGCCGACGAAAAAGGCATGTGCACGGTCTTCTTCGAACTCAATGGCCAACCTCGACGTGTAAAGGTGCCGGACCGTACCCGTTCCGCAGGCGGAGCGGGGGTGCGCCGCAAGGTTGAGCTTGGCAATGACAAGCAGGTCGGCGCGCCGATGCCGGGTATTGTTTCGACGGTTGGTATTGCGCCCGGGCAGAAGATCAATGCCGGCGACGTTCTCCTGTCCATCGAGGCGATGAAGATGGAAACGGCGCTGCGTGCCGAGCGAGACGGCATTGTCGCTGAGGTGCTTGTTCGGGCGGGCGACCAAATTGACGCCAAGGACCTGCTGGTCGTATACGAGTAAAATTCATCGACACCGCGATTGTCATTACAAAGGCTCCCTCGTGGGGGCCTTTCACGTTTCTCGACCCGATCTAATCATCTATGCTTGTTTATGCATGAATGTGCAATAGATATTACCCATATCGGCAAATTTTGGTATAGTGGCTTATGGAGGCTATACCATTGCTGAGAGATCTGTCGCCTGACGAACGTAAAAGCATGATCCTCAAGCGGATCAATGAAGCCGGCCGGGTGCTGGCGAGTGCGGTCGCGTCGGAATTCGGCGTCTCGGAGGATTCCATACGACGCGATCTTCGGGAACTCGCGGAACAGGGTCTCGTACAGCGCTTCCACGGTGGCGCCGCACGAAGCAGAGCCGGCCCAAGGAGTTTCCAGCAGCGGGCGCGCGAAGAGACCGCCGGAAAAAGGGCGATTGCTAGGTCTGCTGCCGCCCTCATTCCGCCGGATACGACGATGATTCTCGATTCGAGCACGACGGTCCTCGAATTTGTCCGAGCACTTCCAGCTGATCTCAGGACCTGCATCATCACGAGTTCACCAGACATAGCCGCTGCCGCGCTCGATCATCCCCTTTGCGAGGTGATCCTGCTTGGCGGCAGCCTTAACCGGCTGACTCGGAGCGCCATCGGGCAATCGACGCTTTCTGAAGTTCAATCCATGCGGGTCGACTATTGCGTGCTTGGCGCCTGCGCCATTGATGAGGGCTTGATGCTGCGTGCCGAAAATTATGACGATTCGCGCATGAAGCTGGCGCTCGCTCGGGCAAGCAATGAGGTCATACTACTGGCAACGAGCGAAAAGCTTGTGAAGCAGGGTCCGTTCTCCATCGGGCCCATATCCCTTATTTCGACGCTGGTTACCGACAGTACGGCCGACGCATCGATACTGGAGCGAATTGGCGCTGCAGGTGTCGAGGTGATCGTCGCCGACGACAAACAAGCCTAAATTATTGCGAGTGAATCCAATGTCCGCCCAAGTCCAATGTTCAACCGGTGTAGCCCCAATGGATGCCGCTATCTATCGCAGGAAAGCCGTGTATGGCCGATGGGCCGTCGCCAGCGCCTTCTTCTTCAACGGCTTTCTCGTCGGCAGCTGGGCTCCGCAGATTCCTGTCTTTGTGACGCGCCTCGGCATCAGTGAATTTACCCTCGGCCTGCTCATCCTTGTGTTCGGCATCGGGGCATTGGCTTCCATGCCCTGGTGCGGCTATCTCATTGAAAAACATGGCTCGCGTTCCGTCGTCAAGGGCTTTGCTGTGTTCTGTTCCTTCTCGCTCCTGCTTGTTGCCCTCGCGCCCAATGTGATTGCCGCGGCACCGGCACTGTTTCTCTTCGGTGCAGTCATAGGCGGCATGGATGTCGCGATGAATGCGAATGCGGTGGAAGTGGAAAAGAAGCTCTCGCGTGCCGTCATGTCCTCGTCGCATGGTTTCTGGAGCCTTGGCGGTTTTGCCGGCGGCGGCCTCGGTGGTCTCCTTATCGAGGCGCATGGGCATCTGGCACACGCTGTCGTCGTCACCCTGATCGCGATTGTGCTCGGCCTCATCGCCTTCCGCTTCATGATCACCGAAGACGCGCCCGTCGTACACCAAAAGCAGAAACTGACATTCCCCACCAATCCGCTGATCTACCTCATCGGTTTGATGGCACTCTTCTCCATGGTTCCTGAAGGGTCGGTGCTCGATTGGGCAGCGCTGTATCTGCGTCAGGAGCGCGGTGCAGATATCGCCACGGCAGGCTTCGCCTTCGCCGCATTTTCCGGCACCATGTCGATCATGCGGTTCCTCGGCGATGGGGTGCGCGACCGCTTCGGCGCGGTCAATACACTGCGCGTATCCGCCCTTATAGGTGCGTCGGGAATGCTTATGGCAAGTCTTGCGCCGACTTCGTGGATCGCGATCCTCGCCTTCGCCTTTTCCGGCCTTGGCATTGCCAATATGGTTCCCATTGCCTTTTCAGCGGCTGGCAACCAGGAGGGTACGTCCTCCGGCGTAGCCCTCAGCATGGTTACGCTGATGGGGTATTCGGGAATCCTGGTCGCGCCATCCGCAATCGGCTTTGTGGGCGGGAAGACCGGTTTCGGCCCCGTCTATATGGTGCTTGCCGGCCTGCTCATTGTCGTCGCCCTCATGGCCAACCTCGCCAGGAGCGCGGATAGAAAGGTGAATTAGGCCCGGCGCGCCGCGCCGGCAGGCTTCTTGCGCTGCAGCAGGAAATCGCTGACGCGCCGGCCAGGCTTCTTGGCCTTGAAGCCGACATGCATCTCCGGGGTGAGTTCGTCGGTCAGATCAAGCGTTGCGTGCTCGCCAACGGCGTCGCTATGTTCCTCCAACCAGTCTTCCGCGGCCGCACGGCCAAGATCGCGCAGGTACTCGAGGAACGCCCACTCGGCATTGATCTTCGACGATGCGGACAGACCAGCGAGCGCTTCATCGGCGTCGATGCGATGCATGCGAATATGGCGGTAGTCGCCATGCTGCAGTCTGCCCGCGTCGATCAGTGAATTGACGAAGGCAATAGACCGGAACTCGCGCAACAGCGCAGCATTGAAGGTAATTTCATCGATCCGCTCGCTGATTTCGCGTGCCGTCTTCGGCGTGCCGCGACGCTCGATCGGATTGATCTGGATGAGGAGGACGTCTTCGCTTTCACTCGAATAAAAGAACGGGTAGAGGGCAGGATTGCCGCCATAACCTCCGTCCCAATAGGGCTCGCCGTCAATTTCGACCGCCTGGAAAATATAAGGAAGGCAAGCGGATGCCATCACGACATCCGCGGTCAGTTCGGATTGCGAGAACACCCGCAGGCGCCCGGTCTCGACATTGGTTGCCGAGATGAAAAGCTTGAGCTTCGAGCATGCCTTCACGCGCTCGAAATCGATCTCCTTCTCAATCACGTCCCGCAGCGGATTGAGATTGAAGGGATTGAATTCATAGGGAGAAAACACCCGAGAAATCTGCTCGAACAAATTGAAACCGAGACCATTCTCAACCGACCAATTGCCAAAGAACCGGTCCCAAGGTGAACGCTGCACCGGGCTGAATTGGCCGGTGCGCCCCACAGCGCGCCAGAAGTCATGCAATTTGGCGCGTGCACCTTCGGGGCCGTTATGAGACCAGCCGTCGGCAAGCGCGACAGCATTCATCGCGCCGGCACTCGTACCGGAGACGCCTTCGATATTCAGGCGGCCGTCTTCCAGGATGCGGTCGAGCACGCCCCACGTAAAGGCGCCGTGAGAACCACCGCCCTGGAGGGCGATGTTGATGGTCTTGGCTTTGGTCATTATGCCGCCGTCCAACCGCCATCAACGGAGATCGACGTGCCGGTGATCTGGGCTGCGGCGTCGCTGGCGAGAAATACCACGGTCGCACCGATCTGCTCGACCGTCGCGAATTCCTTGGTGGCCTGCTTGTCGAGCATTACTTCCCGAACCACCGTCTCCCGATCCATATTGTGTGCCTTCATCTGGTCGGGGATCTGGGCCTCGACCAACGGCGTCAGCACATAACCGGGGCAGATTGCGTTGCAGGTGATATGTTTCTCGGCGACTTCAAGGGCCACAGTCTTGGTAAGGCCGAGAATCCCGTGTTTAGCGGAGACATAAGCCGACTTGAACGGCGAAGCCCGCAGGCCGTGGGCCGACGCGATATTGATGATGCGCCCCCATCCGGACTTCTTCATGTGGGGCAGGGCGGCAGCGGTCGTGTGAAACGCCGACGTGAGGTTGATCGCAATGATCGCGTCCCACTTCTCGACGGGAAACTCGTCAACCGGCGCCACGAACTGGATGCCCGCATTGTTGACGAGTACGTCGACGCCTCCAAAGGCTTCCGCGGCCTTGTCGATCAGCGCGCGGCAATCGGCTCCGTTCGACATATCCGCCTGGATGTAGACGACGTCGGTCGAATACGTACTCGCGATCTCCTTGGCAAGCGCATGGTCCTCAGCGCGATCAGTGAAAGAATTGATCACGACATTGTAGCCAGCAGCGGCGAGGGCGTGGGCAGAGCCGAGACCAATGCCGGAATTGGAACCTGTGACGA
>NZ_JBBNAM010000390.1:0-11717 GCF_037994425.1 Phyllobacterium sp. | reverse complement strand
GCGCCGGTGACCTGCAGATGGTGTCGGTGCTGCTGAGGTTGAAAGGATCGGGTATGCTCAACGAATACCCGAACCTCTCCGCCTATGTTGCCCGCGGCGAAGCGCGGCCCGCATACAAGCGTGCTTTAGACGCTCAGTTGGCGGTTTTTGCCGCCGCATCGAACGGCCGACAAAGGTCGTCTGGCCAAAACCCGACATAGGAAGCTCGCACCTGACTTCGCGCGCTCTCCGCGAAAACAATCGTCGGCCGGCGCTATCCGTCGTGAGCGCGTTGCTACCGCGGCCTTGCCTTAAATGAAACGGAGCACGCTCTACGGTTGAACTGCCATCTGAAGCTGTCTGTCACGAAGCGCCGCGCTGCTCATACAACGCCCGTCGCTCCCGCAGCCTTGCTCTGTACCGCTCCTGGCTGGCAGACAGATGCTCTCGCATAGCACTTCTGGCTAAATCGGCGTCGCCCGACAGAATGGCGTTCATGATGGCCAGATGTTCCTTTTGCAATCCCGCCTGGTAGTTATATGAGAGAACGTCCTCGGTGGCCCAAGGCGAGGTCACGTCGCAAGGTATGGTTCTCGCGCCGAGGGCATCCAGCAGTTCGACATAGACCGGATTATTCGTCGCGCCGGCAATCGAGCGGTGAAAGGCGAAATCGGCCTTTCCAGTCGGCTCCCCCAAATTCAAAAGTCGATCGAACTCGAAGAACGCCTCCTGAATTTCCGCCTCCTGCGACGAGTTCTTGCGAACAGCCGCCAATGCAGCGCTCTCCATCTCGATCGCCATGCGAACTTCGAGAACGTTGAGTGCACTCGATAGATTATTGGGAATATCGGAGCGCAGCATGGACTGCGGCGCAATCACAGGCGATTCCGTGACGAATATCCCGGCGCCTTGCCGCGACTCCACGAGACCGTCCGCAGCCAGTGCAGCGATCGCCTCGCGAATGACCGTGCGGCTGACACCGAAGGTCTCGGCGAGCTGACTTTCCGTCGGCAGTCGCTGGCCGACTGCCACCTGGCCCGAGAGAAACTGCTGGCGCAAAGACACGATGATACGCTCCGACAGCTTTTGCCTGTGGGCTGTCTTCAGTTCCGAAACGGCGGGGTTCACGCTAGCGACCAAGGTCTTCATTCAAGCTCTGTCGTTTCCCAAAGATATAGCCGCACATGGCTACAGACAATCGATTCGTACTCCGGCTCATTTGAACAGATTTGGCAAAAAGAGCGAGATCGCCGGGATATAAGTCACAAGCAGCAAGACGGCTATTGCCGCCGCATAAAACGGGCAGATCGTCTTGATGGCGGTCCAGATCGAGATCTTGCCCACAGCACATCCAACGAAAAGAACCGCACCAACGGGCGGCGTGCACAGACCGATACCGAGATTGAGGATCATGATCACGCCGAAATGGACCGGATCCATCCCGAAGGCTGTGACGACCGGCAAGAAAATCGGTGTGGTAATGATGATCAGCGGCGACATGTCCATGAAGGTGCCGAGAAACAGCAGGATGAGGTTGATCATCAGGAAAATGATCAATGGATTATCGGTCAACGACTGCATGAACTGGATCATGTGCGTTGGCACCTTCAGGAACGCCAACAGCCAGCCGAAAGCGGCTGCCGTTCCTATGATCATCAAGACCATCGCCGTCGTGCGAACCGCACCGAGCGTCGCCTCGACAAACGCCTCCCAGGAAAGCGATCGATAGATGAAGGCGGTAACGAGGGCTGCATAGACGATTGCGATGCAAGAGCTTTCCGTAGCGGTAAAGACGCCCGAGCGTACGCCGCCAAATATGATTCCAATGAGGATCAATCCCGGTATTGCGGCGATGGCCATATGTCCAATTGCGGCAAAGCCAGGAAACACGCCTGTGGGATAGCCGCGTTTACGCGCTACCAAATAGGCAGCAATCATCAGTGCGACGGCAAGTAGCAGACCCGGAATGATGCCGGCTGTGAAGAGGTCGGCGATGGAAATGCGGCCGCCGCCGGAAATAGAATAGATGATCATGTTGTGCGATGGAGGGATGAGCAACGCAATAATCGCGCCAACGGCGGTGACATTGACCGCGTAATCGACGTCGTAGCCGCGCGCCTTCATCTGCGGAATCATCAGTCCCCCGATGGCGGATGCGTCAGCAATGGCAGACCCGGAAATTCCTCCGAACATTGTCGATGCTGCGATATTGACCTGCCCAAGTCCGCCGCGCAGGTGTCCGACAAGTGACCCCGCCAACGCCACCAGCCGCGCGGCGATACCACCGCGTACCATCAAATCCCCCGCGAAAATGAAGAACGGAATGGCCATGAGCGACGAGATGGTTACCCCCGCAATTAATCGTTGAAAAACGATGACCGGAGGCAACCCCAAATAGAGCACTGCGGCGAATGTCGATACGCCAATACAAAATGCGATTGGGGTTCCAATGGCAAGTAGAAGCACGAATGTGCAAAAGAGGATAAGCAACTCCACCTGGATTACCCTTCGAGATTTTCGAGGACTGGTTCAACACTACCAAGGCGCTGCAGCAGGCGCTCCACGGTGAACAGGCACATCAGCGCGCCACCCGCAACCAGGGGCAGATAGCTGGTACCTCCTGGCAGTTCGAGTGCCGGTAGCGTCGTATTCCACGTTCCCATGACAAGCTGCATCCCGCAGACGACCATACCGGCGCCAAATCCAAGCACCACCAGGTCGGAAAGACTGCGCATGATCGACTGGGCGCGCGGCGTTCCGATCGCAAGGAGCACATCGAAGCCGAGGTGATAGCCCTCACGGACGCCAATCGCCGCGCCGAGAAAGATGAACCATGTCATGAGCATGGTCGATGCAGCTTCTGTCCAACTCGGACTCGAGTTGAGCACGTAACGGCTGAAGACCTGATAAGCGATCAACACTGTCATCAGCACGAGGCCAATACCGGCAAGCCAAAGCGCCAGCTTGCTGATGACATTGAGGAATCGGACCGTAGGGGAGAGGACCAGAGCGGTCATGTATCTTCCTTTCAGCGACCAGGAAAGACGCTCGAACCGGCGACTTTCCTGGCGCGCCTGTTTGTCACTGCACGGCCTGAACGCGGTCGTAGAGAGCCTTCATCTCCGGCGTTTTCAGATACTTGTCATAGACGGGCTTCATCGCATCGATGAATGGCTGTTTATCGACTTCAACGACTTGCGTTCCACTTTCTTCAACTTTAGCACGTGAGGTCTTCTCGGCAGCTTCCCAAAGCTCGCGTTGTTTCTTGACGCTGTCCTTGGCTGCCTGCCGAACGATTTTCTGATCCTCGGGCGTGAGCTTGTCCCAAGTCGCCTTGGAGATTGCCAGGATCTCGGGCACGATCAAATGCTGGTCGAGGGTGAAGTACTTCGCTACCTCGGAGTGTTTCGACGATTCATAGCTGGGCCAATTGTTCTCGGCGCCGTCGATCACGCCGGTCTGGAGGGCGGAATAGACCTCACCATAGGGCATCGGCGTGGCGTTCGCGCCGAGCGCATTGACGAGATCGACGAATATGTCCGACTGGATGACGCGAAGTTTCAAGCCCTTCAGATCGGCGACCGATTTGACCGGGTGCTTGGCATTGTAGAACGATCGCGCCCCGGAGTCGTAGAAGGCGAGCGCGACGAGATTGTGCTTTTCGAATGCCGCCAGGATTTCATCCCCGACTTCGCTGTCAAGCGTTTTGCGCATGTGCTCGGTGGAGCGGAAGACATAAGGCAGGGACGGAACGATCGTCTCCGGCACCATGTTGTTGAAAGGCCCCATCGAGACCCGGATCATGTCGATCACGCCGAACTGTGCCTGCTCGATGACGTCCTTCTCCTCGCCGAGTTGGCCGGAATGGAACACCTCGATGGCGTAGCGCCCGTTCGTGCGTTCTTTCAACAGGTCGCTCAAATACTTCACCGCTTCGACGGTGGGATAGCCATCCGGATGCGTATCGGATGACCTGAAGACAGTCTGTGCACTTGCCGAAGAAAAGGTGACTGCGACCGCAAATGCCAGCATCGCACCGAGCTTGAAGTTTAGCGCCATGAAATCCTCCCGAGATATTCACATCCGGCCCCCATAACCTCCCTGGCGGAAGCCGTCGTCTTGCAAAATCCGTAGAGCGCTCAACGATATCTGTCAACATAATGTTTTCGATTAGTCTGAAACTCATATGATGAATTTTTAGCGGAAATATGAGCGTTTTGAAAAATTGTGTCCGATAAAATTCAGTTGAATCACGTGCTTGCCGCCATTTTGGTCTCTGCTAAGTGGAAACTTATCTTGCTTGTCTACGTTGATTGTCTTGTCATCGCCAATATGTATGATAAGAAAACACATGCTGGCATCGGAGGAATCATGGATCATACCCACAGCAATCGTTTCGCAATCGACCCAGTTGCGGCCGCAGGCTTCAACACCACCCAGTTGCGCGAACATTTCTTGGTCACACCCCTCTTCGTGCCTGGCGAAGTCGCGTTGCATTATACGCATTATGACCGGATGATCGTCGGCGGCGTCGTTCCCGGAGCTGCGCCATTGCGATTGGAGAATATCAAGCCAACAGGAACGTCATCGTTTCTGGAGCGCCGCGAACTTATTGTCGTCAATATAGGCGGCGCCGGAATTGTCATCGTGGACGAAACGGAATTCGAGTGCGGGTCGCGTGATATGGTCTATGCGGGCATGGGTTCGCAAGTCGCCTTCAAATCCGCCTCCGCCGACCTTCCTGCGAAGTTCTACCTTCTGAGCGCCCCCGCCCATGCCAGCCATCCGGCACGGCACATCGGTATCAAGGACGCGCGCCGGCTTGATCTCGGCTCTATAGAAACGAGCAATGAACGATCAATCTACCAGTTCGTTCATCCGGAGGCGGTCAAGACCTGCCAGCTTGTGGTCGGCATAACCACCCTCGCGCCCGGATCAGTGTGGAATACAATGCCTTGCCACGTGCATGACCGGCGAATGGAGGCCTATCTTTATTTCGATCTGGCGGAAAATGCGCGGGTCGTGCATTTGATGGGGCAGCCGAACGAGACGCGTCATCTGGTCGTGAAGAATGAAGAAGCCGTGCTCTCGCCCGGCTGGTCGATTCATTCCGGCGTCGGCACTTCGAGCTACACCTTCGTGTGGGCAATGGCGGGAGACAATGTCGATTACACCGATGTTGATCCGGTCGCGATGGAGGACCTTCGATGAACGGCCTTGGCTCATTCGGCCTGCATGGAAAGAACGTCGTCGTAACCGGCGCGAACACCGGCATCGGTCAAGGCATCGCCTGTTCGGTTTCCCGGGCGGGTGGAAACGTCATCGGCGTGGGCCGATCCGACATGAGCGAGACTGCCGGATTGATCGCGACGGAAGGCGGGCGGTTTACCGAGCTCCGGGCGGATCTGGGCGATGCTAAGACTGCCATGGAAGTGATCGACAAGATCTGGCGGGAAACTGGACCCATCAATGGCCTCGTGAACAATGCGGGCATCATCCGGCGCGCCGACGCGGTAGATTTCACTCTTGAGGATTGGGACGACGTCATGGACGTCAACCTGCGTTCCGTCTTCTTCATGTCGCAGGCGCTTGCCAAGCACATTTTTGCTGAAGGCAGGTCGGGCAAGATTGTAAACATCGCCTCGATGCTGAGTTTCCAAGGCGGGATAAGGGTCGCATCCTATACGGCATCGAAATCGGGCCTGGCTGGCATCACGCGTCTCCTCGCCTGCGAGTGGGCAGCAAGGGGCATCAACGTCAATGCGATCGCGCCGGGCTACATCGTGTCGAACAACACGGAGGCATTGCGCAGCGATCAAGCCCGCAATGAAGCGATCCTTGCAAGGATTCCGGCCGGAAGATGGGGCGAGCCCCGGGACATTGGCGATCCGGCTGTCTTTCTTTTGTCGAGTGCGTCGGACTACATGCACGGCGCAACCATTCCGGTCGATGGCGGCTGGCTGGCGAGATAGGAGACGTTAATGTCCGAAGTCAAACTGTTCACCCAGGCCGATGAGATTCCCTGGACGATTCTTGAGAATGGCAACCGCAGGCGCGTTGTCGTCTACACAGACGAACTCATGCAGGTCGAGTTTGATTTCGATGAGGGTGGCATCGGCGAATTGCACTCGCATCCGCACGTGCAAGCAAGCTACGTTGCCGAGGGCCGGTTTGAAGTGACCGTCGATGGGAAAACGTCGATCATCGGCATGGGAGGCAGCTTCATCGTGCCCTCGGGTGCAATTCATGGAGTAAGAGCGATCGAGAAAGGTCGCCTGGTCGATACCTTCACGCCGCATCGGCAGGATTTGCTTGATTAGCCTGACACACGGGCGTCAATGCCGACATGATGTTGGCGGCCAACCGAATTAGCGACTTGTGTGTGTGGGTGCCCGAATATCGTCATATCTTATGGAAACGGCACCCCTCCACGCTCACGTTGCTACGAGATCTTCCCCTCGAGGGATCACGTTCAATTTATCATTCGACTCCTATCAAAACGCCGCGCGGTCTGGCTTCATGCAAGAACAATGCAAGGGCGGAGTTATTGGGGAATGCGCCGTTTCGCGAGGTCAATCCTGAACCTGGTCGCAGGCCCGATGATGTTGATTGGCATCTTGGGCATTGCTCACGCGGCTCCCACGGCGCCGGCAGGCAATGGTGGTTCGGCTGCAGCGCTAACGCAACGCGCAGATCCGCCCGATTTCGGCTTTCCCGTTCCGACTCCCGAGCCGCCATTGCCACCGGCGATCGATCGCTTTGAGGCGCCCACCTTTGAGGTAAGCCCCTCTGGTCCTGCCATCGCAGAGATCTCGCGGACCGCGGGGCCAGACGAAATCGTCTCGATGACCGGCATTGGCCTTGACCAGCGGGTCGGATTTGAAATTTACGCGCAGGCGCCAACCGGCTTGGAGGGCTCTTTCCTGACAGCAAAACCGCTGCGCGCCGACGAGACCGCTGCAACGCTTCTCTTGCCGGACTCCTTGCCGGCGTGGTCGATGTATCTTGTCTGGCCGCAGCGTGACGGAGCCCGCGGCAAGCCATTTGCCATCAATCGCACCGAAGCATGGTGGCTCGGTCCGGACAACGTGGTGCCCACGACGACGATTTCCCTCCACGGTCGCAACCTTTCGCAATCGAATGGCACGTCGGTATCCTTCGTCTATATCAAGCCGGCAGATGCGCCCGGTCAATTTGTAACGCCCACTGCCGTGAACCCCTTCAGAGTAGATTTCAAGGTCCCGGACCTGACGGCCGGTTCGTACGAGGTCTGGGCCCACAATGGCCATGGCGGCCGCTTCGGCTGGAGCGGTCCGCTGACATTGCGCGTCCTCGCCAAGTCACCGTGGGCCGGGCAGGACGAGCAAGTCCTCGACGTCAAGTCGTTCGGCGCGACCGGCAACGGTACCAACGACGATACGGCAGCAATCGAAAAGGCTCTCGCTGCGGCTGCTGCCAAGGCGCCGTCGACGGTCCTTTTTCCAGCGGGCGCATATCTCGTCTCCGCCGCCCTGAGAGCGCCTGACAATGTGCGCTGGCTCGGTGCCGGGATGGACAGCACCGAAATCCGGCTTGGTGTGAACTTAGGTGCCAGTATGATCACGGGCGCGGGACACAACGCGCAGTTCGAGCGCCTTACCCTCGACGCCAATGGAAACACCGGCTCCAAGCCGCTCTTGAACATTCCGTCCAGTGCCAATCTGCGGCTGCAATCGGTGAGGCTCCTCGCGTGGAACATTCCAGCGCTGGAAACGGACGCCTCGTCCGGCATCTATATTGACGGTTCGGAACTTATCGAAAATGGATCGTTCTATGGTAGCAGCCGTCAGATATTCATGACCAACAACCGCTTTCGCATGACCGGCTACGGCGAGTCGGTTGTTGCTCTTTGGGGCGGCCGCGACTTTTCCATGATCGGCAATGATCTTGCCAATGCCGATGAGAACCGTGACGACGGCCACGGAATTGGGCGTTTTTTCATCGCACAGGCGCATTTTGGCAGCTTGAAAAACCTGTATTGGGAGGGCAATACCTCCCACAATGCCGCGCCGCACGACTGCAAAAAAGTTGATTGCAACAAGGGCGAACAGATCTGCTTCGAGATGGTGGGCAGTGCTCTCAAGGACGGATTCGTCACGGCGACGCCCACAAGTGCGACGTTCAAGGAACTTTCTGCTTCTGACAAGCCGGGAGGCGCGGATCTCGTTATCGTCGGCGGCAGGGGCGCAGGTCAGCGCCGCCACATCCTCGGCGTAGAAGCAAACACGGCGACATTGGATAGGCCCTGGAACGTCGTGCCGGATCGTTCCAGCCGCTTCGCTTTGGCAAGTGTTGCGTCGCAGATTGCGGTCTATAAAAATCGCTTCGAGGGGCGGCCGAGTTTTAGCCAGCACGACTCTGATTCCACCGCGGTCCTCCTCTATGGCAACGTCTATGACGCAGTCGTGGACAGCAACCAGATTTCGCAGATGCGGCACGCAATGATGACTGTTGCATTGGTGTCAACGGCGGGCCTTAGCCCTTACTTCCTGCAATACTCGAACAATATGGTGAGCGATAGCAATAGCGGCCTCTATGTCGGAACCACATTCACGGACAAAGGGGCGGAGGGCGTCTGGGGCGGTCTCGGCAACATCTACCGCAAGAACACGTTCGATCGGCTCGCCTATATCGGCGTCGAGTACGAAAGCTGGAGTTACGAGGGCGCGGATTACAACGGTACGGTCTTCGAGGGCAACAGGTTCAGGAACCTTCCCTACGGGTTCATCGATGCCTTCCGGCTGATGTGGACCTATGATGGAAACTTCAAGGAAGCGCCGAGGCGAAGCTCGCGCAAATATAACACCATTCTTTACCGCAACAGCTTCGATCGCGGTGCGGCGCCGCTGCCGCGGAGCATCGGGTTCAAGTCATTGCAGCCCGTCAACACCTGGCTGAACATCGATTCGACCTGGACGGGCTTCGCCTCAGGAAATAGCGGTCCATCTGAATGAGGTGACGCTAGTCTGAAAATAGCGGCTGCCGCTCAAACTTTTTCCAGTCGCTTTGCAATTGACCGGCCTGTGCAAGTTGATGGCATCGTTGCCAGCCGATGACCGCACCGATCGCGCGGTGAACGCCGGGTTCCGTCGTTTTTTCCGTGAGTTGGTGAAGTAGCCCACGTGACGTCGCAATGTCGTTTTCGGCACCAAGGGAATCTTGCAGATTTGCCAGGCGCTTCAAATATTTGCTCGTCCCTCCGTGCCCGGCATAGAGCGGCAAAAAGAATTCGGTGGCGTAGCGCAGCTTCTTCAGTGTTATGCGCAGCTTGTGCCGCTCCTCTGGCTGCAATTGGCGAAAGTGCCGGCCAAGCTTGAGCGCCTTGCGCTCGATGCGGCCAAGGGCCCGCGCACCAAGCTTACCGACTGGTTCCGAAAGAATGCCCAGGGTTCCGGCGCTGATGTCGTTGCGCCAGCTGCGCTGTCCAATCACCAAGCCCAGTGAGAGGAGAAAGCGATTGACGTTCGGCGAGGCGAGTACTTCCCTCGCCTTGACATAGGCCTCGTCCCTGAAGGGAAGCGAAGCCATCCGCAAGCCGGCAAATTCGACATCCTCCAGCTCTGCTTTTTCGAGCGTCGAGACGGTCGAGGCAATGAAGACTTCCCAGTTCCGCGCCGGTCCGAGATTGCTGGCGAGCTGCTTCGCCTCGGCCTCCAGCGCCGCCAGCGCCGGCGCGCCGATCTCGCGACGCAGCAGCCAAAGCAATGTGCGCAAGCGGCGCAGCCCAACGCGCAATTGGTGAACGCCATCCGGTACCTCGCTAAGCTCGGCGGGAACGAGATTTGCCAAAATCTGCTGATGACAATTGCCAAGGAGGCTCGCAATGGCGTCATCGACAATATCATCGCGGCGAATGCTTGATTGCGTTGCCTTGACCGCCTTTGGCACCTCTACGCCGGCAAGCGTATAGCCGCGATCGGATTTTGTCTGAACACCGAGCCGCAACGGCTCCCACTCCATCAGGCTGAGGCCAAGTTCATAGAGGGCAGCAGGGCGCCCCTGCTTCAATTCGAGCTCCACCTCCGAAATTGGCAGTTGCCGCGCGCCGGCCTCGACTTTCCCATCATCAAATGCAACCTCTATTTGAGCGCCCGGAACATCGACCATGAGTGCATGCCGACGCACATTGGTGGCAAAGGTCGGCACGAGGGCTTGCGGGTCGAGCTTGTCGAACGGCGCGCCGATCTCCTCCAGCGGCAGGGCGCCGAGATCGGGCGTCATCGATGCAACCGGCGTTTCCCATTCGCGGCGTGACAGCGATCCGGTCGAAACGATGCGCTTGACAGTCTGGGTGAAGCTACGGCCGGTTCGCCTGACCCGCAACGTCAGTCCGGCCTCGTGCAACGCATGGTCAGCCGTGTCAAAGTAGACTGCATCGAGCCGGCGGATGATGCCTTTGTTGCGCGTGGGAAGCCGCTCCAAGGCCCGCTCGCGGAACGTAGCAAATCTTTCGGCAGCAACAAGCAGTTTAAGCTCCGTCTCGACCGTGGTGCTCTCCACGCAGTCACCCGCCACGGGATTGCTTGTGATCGCATCCATCGTTGTCATCATCACCCCTTTGAACGCTAGAGAGCATATCACTTGCTTGACGGCAACACCGCATACTTCCGTTTGAAGCGCGCTTGCAGGAAATTGGAATGTATTTTATGTTGTCACTGACAACATTGAGATGACGCCATTAACGCCGTAGAAGAATTCCGCCAGTTTAACCGTTTCTTTACCAAGGAAATCGGGCTCCTCGACAAGCATCTGCTCGCCAGCGACTACACGCTGGCCGAGGGACGCGTTCTGTACGAACTCGCCAAAAATGGCGAACAGACCGCGGCTGATCTAGGCCGGAGCCTTGCCATGGACAAAGCTCACCTCAGCCGGATCGTCGCGAGATTCTGCAAGCGCAAGCTCATCCGTATCCGTATCAACCCCGCGCATGGAAAGCAGCGCTTGATCGCCCTGGCAACGGCAGGCGAAAAGGCATTTGCAGCGCTTGATCTCGGCTCGCAACAACAAATCGAAGGGCTGATCGCGCCGCTCTCCGCAACCGCGCGCGCACAGCTTGTGGAGTCCATGCGCCATATACATACCATTCTCGATGTCGCGGCTCCGCGGCCTCGGGACGTCACCTACCGTGATTTATGTCCGGGCGATATCGGCTGGATAATCCATCGGCAGATGGTGCTCTATCACGAGGAATATGGCTGGGACTGGACCTATGAAGGGCTGGTCTGCGACATCCTCAGCAAGTTCGTCGCGCATTTCGATGCAGACCGCGACGCTGCGTGGGTAGCCGAACATAATGGGGCAATTGCGGGATCGATCTTTCTCGTCAAGGGCGATGAGGAGGGTGCCGCCAAGCTGCGGCTGCTCTACGTTGAACCGTCCGCGCGCGGTTTGGGCATTGGCCGCGAACTCGTTGCGAGGTGCATCGAAGAGGCGCGGCGCAAGAAGTATCGGCAGCTCAAGCTTTGGACGAATGACATACTGGTCTCCGCCCGCCGCATCTACGAGGCCGCAGGTTTCCGGCTCATCGACGAAGAAAGGCACCGCTCTTTCGGCCATGACCTCGTCGGCCAAACCTGGATGCTCGATCTTTAGGCGAGTTTTGCATGGCAGCAACGCTTTGGGGTTCTCACGACAAATTGAATAAGGGCCAAAATTTTTTCTCGGCTGAGGCAAGCTGTCATCTTTTTATTGCCTAGCAT
>NZ_JBBNAM010000389.1:0-8967 GCF_037994425.1 Phyllobacterium sp. | reverse complement strand
TGTTCGAAATCAGTTTGTTGTTCAAGCTGAGTTTGTAACTCCTTCTGGTCATAGCCAGTCAACCAGGAGATGATCTGATCAACCTCTGCTCTTGTGCGTCCCTTCTTCTCTGCTTTCGCAACGTAATGAGGATAAACACTTGCGAAGCTAGTCGTATAGATCCTGTGTTTTGCCATAGCCTACCCTGGGCTCTCGCTAAATTAGGCTGTCTTTGGCCGACTTGACATCACTATCATCTGGCGAATTATCGGCGCGATTTTGAGATTGAACAAATGGCTTGGCTGGTAACGCTCACCTATCCTAGTCCCGTTCGAGATGTTCAAAATGACCGGTAATTTCGGCGCCAGTCGCGATCCAGACGTCACTCTTTGCCTGAACGTGCAGCAGAAATTCCCTTAGGATGTGCCAACGCATTGGCCTCCCTGAAACCTGCGGATGCAGGACAAGTGTGGTTATTCCGCCCCAAGCATGCGTGGCTTCAAACTCATCGATCCATAATGGAAGCACTGCGTCGCGTCCAAAGAGGGGGCGTGGACTCGTCCTGCTTGACATGCCGAAGTTCCAGTCATCGAAAGCAAAATTGACCGGGATTTCCACCAGTCCGGGTCTGCCGTCCGCGAGCTTATGACGGTATGGCAGTATGTCGTCCCGAAACGAACTCGAATAGCGGACGCCCGACTTCGCCAGATAGGCGAGAAGTTCTGGAAAATTTTCACCTGAAGGCGCGCGATAGCCAATCGGTGTGACTCCCAGAACCTTTCCCAAGGCCTCGAAACCCCGATCTATTTCCTCAAACGACTCTTCAAGCTTTTCCCGGTCTGGCATTTTATGCAGATAACCATGATGGCCGATCTCGTGACCTGCCTGCACGATGGGCTCACATGCAGCCGGATGTGCCAGCGCGGTCCAGCCTGGAACAAAGAACGTTGCCTTGAGGTCCAATTCCTTCATGAGTTCGAGTACTTTGGCAATCCCGACGCGTGCGTCGTAGCCGCCATGCGACGTTGTAACCATGCGGTCGATGTTCGACGGATTGTTGCCAATCCAGGCGGTTTCGGCATCAACGTCAAAGCCGATGAAAAGTGCGCTTTTTGCGCCATTTGGCCATGCGATCGGCGGCGCCTCAAACGCTGGATTCAGAGGGCGCGGAGAAAGATCATAGGTCATGATAGATTCCTTCAGTAGAAGGTTGGCCGGTTGTGGGCGTTACCGGCAAGCAGTGTCTCGAACCGGCGGCAATCATCAAGATGTTCGAGCGTATCGAGCATATCAGAGAGATTTGACACTTGATTGTCCTCCAGGCTCATGCCGGCAAGGTAGCGGAACTTGTCGTCTATTGCCGTGCGCAGCATTGGCCGTTCGGAAGAACCGGTCGCACGCGGGACCATGCGTGAGACGCGGGATCCGTCAGAAAATGTCAGCGTCAGGACCGGCTCGTCTAGTGGCCGCATGGCCCGGTCGATTTCAAGCTCTATTTGTTGCATGACGGCACCGATACGCGGATCCGAGCGCCGGTGAGCGGAATAAGCATCGAGTCCGGCGGTACCAAAAACACAACGGGCAGCGACTGCATAGGGAAGGCTCATCTGTGTGCCCGCCATGGAGCTGCTGCCCTTGTGACCACACATGCTCGACAGCATTTCGCTCAGCTGCACATGGATGGATACGATCTCATCAGGGCGTCGTTCCGTTTCGCAGAGAATGTCTTCCAGGGCATCGACGGCCGAGTGGGCGCCACGGCAGGAGGCGTATGGCTTCAACACGGCTCGATTGACTTTCCAGCTCTCCCCGAGTGCCTCTGAAAGCTTTTCCGGCTCGCCCGATGAATTGTTGAAAGAGCGGAAAAAGCCACCCCAAACATCCTCAAACACCCTCGACGGACCCGCAAATCCTTCAGCAGCCAGTATGGCGGCCAACAATCCACCCTCTGCGGCACGCCCGGCGTGAATTTTTTTGGCCTGGGAGCCATCGTGAATGAACGCCCACAACCCGGAAGAAAAGCTTGTCGCCAGAGTCATGGCATCAAGGCAACCCCGCTTCGGCAACCCTTGTAGATTTGCCACGGCAGCCGCTGCGGCCAGCGTGCCGCAGGTTCCTGTCGAATGCCAACCAAGACTATTATGGCTGTCATATCCACCTGCAGCTTCGAGTATGCGGCGTCCGACATCATAACCAGCGACGACGCTTGCGAGCAACTGCTTACCACTGACCGCGCGTTCCGATGTGGACACGGCCGCCAAAACGGCGGGCAAGACCACTGCGCCAGAATGATCGCATCCGCCGGAATCATCGAGCTCGAAAGCATGAGCGGCGACACCATTGATCAGTGCCGCATCCCGGGCCGATGCAAATGCTTGTGTACCCCAGAGACGCGTTTGGCCCTTCTGGCCGGCAATTTTGCGTGCGAGGCCAAACTCCGCGGAGCGCGCGCCGGCCAGTGCAGCGCCAATGGTATCCGCGATGTGGATTTTTGCCTTGGCGACTACTTCCGTTGGAATGTTTTCGAAACGAAGGCTTGCAACAAAGGCCGCAAGGCGCTCGATCGGGGTATCGTGAGTGCTGACAACGTACATGAGCAACTTTTCATAGGGCATGGAGCGAAGCGACGATCCCGGCGACATGGCCGCCGGGATACGATGCTGAATGTTACTTTACCGCCTCGCCGTTGATATAGATGCCGTCCAACAAAGTACCCTCCAGGCCGTACTTGGCGAAGATCGTCTTGTACTCGCCGGACGCCATCAAGGCCCGCAATGCGGAGGCATAGGCGTCGCGCAATTCGGTATCCTTCTTTGCAAAAGCGATGCCTTGGTACACGGCGGTAAAGGGTTCGCCGATAACAGCGTACGTATCCTTTTCCAACGTCATCAGATAGGGAAGTGTTTCGGAACCCTGGACAGCAGCGTCTAGGCGACCCTGCTTGAGCTGGGCGCGCGCATCCGCCGAGCCTTCCGTTCCCACGACGACGATTGCCGGCTTGCCAGTGGCCTCGCAATTGGCGGCGCTCCACTTGGCGGTTTCATCGGGGAAGGACGTGCGCCGGCTCATGCCGATAGTCTTGCCGCAGAAATCGGTAAGCGTCTTGAATTCGTCCTTGCGAGCGAATGAGGTGTAGAACTGGGCTCCCGATTTCATATAGTCGACGAAGTCAAGTGTATCGCGGCGTTTGGGCAGATCGCTCATGCCACTATGAATCAGATCGACACGGCCTGTAGTAATGGATGAAATCATCTGCTCGAAACCGATATCGGTCCATTCGACCGTCGTTCCGAGCTGTTTGGCAAGAGCAAGCCCAAGATCAATATCAACGCCGGTTAACGTATTCGTGGCCGGATCCTTGTATTCCATTGGCGGATAATTCGGCTGATTGGCAACAGTGACCTTACCTGCTGACTTTATCCTTTCCGGCAAACCTTGAGCGTGGACGGCGGTTGCTGCGAGGCATGTGAGCGTGAGTATTGCGAGATGCTTCTTCATAATTTCCCCTTGTTTGATCGATCGTTGTGAATGAATCCAATGCTGGCTAAGGAGCCGCTCTATGTTCAGCTGTGAACGGCCTTGATGAATTCTGCCGTTCTGGCACTGTTCGGAGCGCTGAGAACTTCCGATGCCAAACCAAATTCCACCATCTTCCCGGCCTCCATGAACGCGACAGTGTTGGCGACGTTGCGCGCGAATCCGAGTTCATGTGTCACAACGATCATCGTCATGCCGGAGGCGGCGAGATCCTTCATGACGTCGAGCACTTCCGAAACCAATTCCGGATCAAGTGCCGATGTCGGTTCGTCAAAAAGGATAAGGTCGGGACGCATTCCCATGGCCCGCGCAATCGCGACGCGCTGCTGCTGCCCGCCGGAGAGCTCGGAGGGGTAATGGTTGGCCTTCTCCGCCAGTCCCACCCGCTCCAGCAAGGTTCTACCGCGTCCCTCTGCATCTTTGACCGGTTCGCCAAGAACATGCACAGGACCTTCGATGATGTTTTCAAGTGCGGTCATGTGGGGAAAGAGGTTAAACCGCTGAAACACCATGCCGATGCGCCTGCGCTGGCGTGAAATTTCGATATCGCTGATCTGATAGAGGTTGTTGCCCTCGCGGCGATACCCAACCAGTTCGTCATTCACCCAGATGCCGCCACCATCCATTCGCTCCAGAAGGTTGATGCATCGCAGAAGCGTGCTTTTGCCCGATCCGGAGGGTCCGATGATGCAGCATACTTCCCCACGGGCGACCTCAAGGTTGACCTTGTCGAGCGCGCAAAAGTGACCATAGTTCTTGGTGACGTCGATTGCCTTCACGAGAATGTTCTTGCTCATGTCTCGCTCCCTCACACCGCTGAACGGATCGACTTGGAACCGCGTCCGAAATAACGTTCGATGTAATGTTGGCCGACAGAAAGGACTGACACTACAAACAGGTACCAGAAACTCGCGACCAAAAGCAGTTCAAGCACACGGGTGTTGGCGAAGTAGATGATCTGGGCATTATGCAGGATCTCTGAATATTGGATGACGCTGGCAAGCGAAGTCAGCTTCACCATCCCGATCACTTCATTGCCAATCGGCGGCACCATGACACGCATGGCCTGCGGAAGAACGATGCGGCGCAGCATCTTCAACTGCGTCATGCCGATCGTACGGGCTGCCTCATATTGGCCGCTGTCGACAGACAGCAATCCACTTCGCACGACTTCCGACGTATAAGCCCCCTGCGAAATACCGAGGCCGAGCACAGCGGCCACAAACGGTGTCATGATGTCTACGGTCCTGAATTCGAAGAGACCGGGAATACCCATGGTGGGAAAAATAAGCGCCAAGTTGAACCACAGCATGAGCTGCAGCAGGGCTGGCGCTCCGCGAAAGACCCAGACATATCCGATGGCGATGGATGACAGCACCGGATTGCCGGAGATGCGCATGATCGCGATAACCACGCCCAGAACGATGCCGAGTGTCATGGCGGCTACAGTCATAACAAGCGTATTGTAAAGGCCAGCCAATATGGCGGGCGAGAACAGGAACTGGGAGACGTAGCTCCACTCGATCTGCCCTACGGAGAAGGCCCGGACCAACGCCGCGAGCAGGGCCAGCACCACGGCGGCCGCAATCATTCGTCCGACATGTCGCTTCGGAACAAGTTTTAGATGCGCGATCTCATATTGCTGATCGCCACCGGTTGACCGGTCTGTGGTTGCTGTTGTCATCCCTTGACCTCACCGATTTGCCGGGAAATTTTGGAGCTGGGCGGCACCGCCATGGCAAAGGCGTGGCTGTCGGCAAGCGCGGAGCGAAATCGTTCGATTTGTTCGCGAACCCGAACCGGCGCCGTAGCCCCATAGCCGGTGCGACTTGCGACTGCACGATCGAGGTCGATCGCAGTCAGCATTTCCGGCTTTAACCTCGCGTCGATCACTGCAAGATCGCTCGCCGTCAGACCAGCGAGATCATGCCCCCGATCTTCACAGTATTGAACCACCGAGCCCGTGATTTCATGTGCTTCAGCAAAAGGGATGTTCTGACCGACAAGCCAATCGGCAACTTCGGTTGCAAGGGTGAAACCGCGGGGTGCTTCCTCACGCAGCCTGACTACGTCGAAATCAAGCGTCGCTACCATTCCCGCAAAAGCTGGCAGGATTGTATCAAGAATATCGATGCTTTCGAACATTGCCCGCTTGTCTTCAGCAAGGTCCCGATTATAGGCGAGCGGCATACCCTTCATGGTAGCCAGAAAGCCCGCAATGTTGCCGATGAGGCTGCCAGACATGCCGCGTGCTAGTTCCGCAATGTCTGGGTTCTTTTTCTGCGGCATGATCGAAGAGCCGGTGGAATAAGAATCGTGCAGCCTTACCCAGCTGAACTGTTTCGAACTCCAGACGCAAATTTCTTCGGCAAGACGAGAGAGATTGACCGCAACCATGCCACAAATAAAGAGAAATTCGGCCACATGATCGCGGCTTGCGACCGCATCGATGGAGTTTTCGCACGCCCCGGAATAGCCAAGCTCGGTTGCCGAAAGATCGGGCCGGCGGGCGATTGCAGAACCGGCAAGCGCCGCAGCGCCCAGCGGGGATCGGTCGAACCGGCGGTCCCAGTCGCGGAAGCGCTCTATATCGCGTAGTAATGCCTGAGCATGCGCCATCATGTGGTGACCAAGGATAATCGGTTGCGCCGGCTGAAGATGGGTGAAGCCGGGCATTACCGTTTCGACGTGCCGGGACGCCTGATCGACAAGCGCTTCTTCCACGGAAATCACTCCGGCCATCAACTTTCGAACGGTCCGACGCAAGTAAAGGCGAGTGTTGTTCGACGTTTGGTCATTGCGCGAGCGACCAGCACGCAATTTGCCGCCGAGCGCGCCCAGCCTGGCAATCAGCAACCGTTCCAGAAACGTGTGCACATCCTCGTCATCGTCGACCGGTACCTCACGTCCACTGGCCACATCTTCTTTGATTGTATCAAGCGCCTGACGGATCGCGGAGAATTCTGCATCGTCGATAACCCCGGCACGCCGCAACTCAGAGGCATGGGCTCGAGAGCCGGCGAGGTCCTCGGCATAAAGCCGGAAATACGACTGCGGAGCGCGCGAGAGGGCCAACAACGCCTCGGATGGTCCAGCCTTAAAACGTCCGCCCCATAATTTCGTCGGCTCAGTCATGCCTGTCTCCTCAAGTCTTGTGCAATTCTTGAGCAGGTTTCCACATGCCGTTTTTTCCGGCAAGCGAAGTTATTTCCTTACGATATGAAGAAAACGACTAGGTGAATTTGCCATCGCGATTTGCTACATTCACCTCAATCCGCCGGCCAAAGTACGCCAGGGAACAGATAATCGTATGACATCGAGTCGGCCCAGACTGCCATCGACGACGGCCCTTCAGGTTCTGATCGCCATTGCGGAGCGGGGCTCTACGAGCTCAGCCGCAGAGAGCACCTCGCTTTCTCAAAGCGCCGTCAGCAAGCAGTTACTCGCGCTGGAGGGGCTGATAGGCAGTCCTGCCTTCCGCCGGACTGCTCGAGGGATGCTTCCGACAAAGGCTGGACTCATTTATATCGAACATGCAAGGAGAGCTCTGAAGGCGATGGAGGATGCATCACTTCAAGTTGCGCGGTTGAGACCAGACCCGCATGTTCTGCGGTTGCAGGTTCTTCCAATTTTTGGAGACCGATGGCTTTTGCCGCGTTTCGCCGGGTTTGCGGAGAAACATCCCGATATAGATGTGCAGTTCACCACTTTCGTTTCCTCGACACAAACGGAGGAGCCTGACGGCATCTTCCGGTTTGTCCGCGGTCCGCTTGCGCGCGAGGATGCGGCATACTTGTTTGGCCGTGAGGTCGTGATTGTGAGTGCTGCATCCTATTGGAACAAGATCGGTATGCCGGAAAGTATCGAACAGTTGGCAAGCGGCGTCATGCTTGAGCACCCGCAGACGATGCTCCACTGGCAGGATTTTGCCGTTGCCAATGGGTGCGCGGATCTCGTGCCGCGGCACACTATCCGGTTCGGCTATTACACCATGGTAATACGCGCGGCCCTAGCGGGTCAGGGGATGGCACTGATCCCGCGTGGACTTATACTTGACGACCTTCAGTCGAAGCGGCTTGTGAATCCGCTCGGCTACGCTTACCGAAGCGATTGGGGATATTGGTTCGCAACTCCACAGGATGTTTCGGGGGGCTATTCAATGAAGATGTTCAAGAGCTGGCTTATGGATGAGGCGAAAGCCATGCTCTCCGATTGATCAGCGCTCTCAGATTTCGTCATCAGTTAGTTTCAAAGGCAAGTTTCTTTAGAGCATGATCGTCCATCCGGTAGAACAGTTTATCCTGTTTCCGGCTTGCGCCAAGACTGTCATAAAAGTCGAGCAATGGCGCATCATTGCGGTCGGCGGTCCAGTCGATGCGGCTAAGGCCGCGTTCCAAACACAGTCTCCCAAGGGCTTTGATCAATTGCTTTCCAATGCCCGTCCCCCGCTGGCTCTTTGAAACGAAAAGTTCTTTCAGGAACAAGCCTGACTGTAGCCCTGGACCGGGAAATATCCCAGAGAATGCTGCAAAACCGACAATGCGATCTTTCTTTGCTACAAGGATTTCGGCTCCCACTGGTAGATTGCGCAGATTTGCCAAAATCGACTCTCGTGGTGGACACAGCACATTGTAGTGCGCCTGCATTTCCTCGAAAAGAAAGGCCAAATCATCGTAGTCTGCTTCTTCAAGCAATCTGAGGTACAACACGACGTGTTACTCCACCGGTCATCGCTAAGGCAAATCGCCTCCATTGAGCCAACTGTGACTAGGGAAATCTAGCCTTATCCGGAGAACTGATCGCGCCCCAACTTGGGCCCGTAGGTCAAACGCCAACCACCTCTTGCGCGCATGTCACAAGATAGGCGGAAATGGCGTACCGGCGAGGCGTTACAGGGAAAGCTCACTGTTCGGACAAGGCCCCGTACAGTTTTGCGTTGTTCTTGTCGATCCCCAAAATAGCCTGATGTTCAGATCTTTGAAAGTTGTCTAACTGCGATGGGACGTCAACTATCTTGTGCGTTTCGGCGGCACTGTCGGCGCATGTTTTTCTAAACGGTCGACTGAGGGCCCCGATCCGGTCAGATCTGAGCGGCAACGTTTTCGTCTCCGGTGGCGGTCCGATATTGTTGGTCAATGGCGCGAACCGGAAGGATGGCCAACCCGTCATTTACGCGCTTCGTCCAGAGCACATCACGCTCGGCTTGGCGGGTTCGTCGGTAAAGATTTGCCGTAGTGGAGCCTGCGGGGGCGGAAACGGAGATTTTTGCCCGTAGGTGAAGACGTGATTGATGCGCTGTTGAAAGATCGCGCGGACGTTCTGCCTGGAGAGATCGCATTTTTTCATATCGATCCGCGCAAGGCCCATGGTCCGACCGGGAAAAAACGTCCGTGTCTGAGTTCTGGCAGTTCCTCCTGACCGTCCCCAGCAGGGGGGAACGCGGACGGTCGC